>CACZYN010000053.1 GCA_902785445.1 uncultured Anaerovibrio sp. | reverse complement strand
TCATGAGAGGATATGCCGTCTTGGCAAGATATTCCTTGTTGTTCAGGATATCCAGAACATCATCATTTTTCTCAACATTCTCGAGGCAGGCAACGAGAGCCTTGGTAGCTTCGCCGTTCTTCTTGCCATCGTTCTGAGTGTCGAGGTAAGCCTGGCAGACAGCCTTCACAGCCTCGTCAGCGGTCTCGGCATGCCCAGCTTCTTTAGCTTCATTCTTTATTTGTTCCACTTGCTGTCTGGCCTCATCTAATATTTTTTCGGCCTCAGCTTTGGCTTCTTGTTTTGTTATTTCACTGGCAATCTTGGCGTCCCTAAGCATTTGATCCGCCCGGTCTTCCTTCTGGCGAATATTCTGCATGATATTCTCTCTGGTCTCATCGTCCATTTCAACGACTTCTTCAACCACCACAGGTTTCTCAAACTTAGGAGTATCAATAACATGGGGATCTTCCTGCCAGACTACACCTTTCAGAACCCTAGACAATCATCTCGTCTCCCTTTCCACGAGAAATAACAATTTCGCCCTTATCCTCGAGCTTTCTGATAACGTTTACGATACGCTGCTGAGCTTCCTCAACATCACGAATCTTAACAGGTCCCATGAACTCAATTTCCTCACGCAGCATATCGCCTGCACGCTTGGACATATTCTTGAATACCTTGGCCTGAACGTCCTGGTTGGTAGCCTTGAGGGCCAAAGACAAATCCTTGGTATCCACCTCGCGAAGTACCAGCTGCAAGGAACGGTCGTCGATCATTACAATGTCCTCGAATACGAACATGAGCTTCTTGATTTCTTCGGTGAGCTCTGGATCATCAACCTCCAAAGCCTCCACGATGCCTTTTTCTGTGGTACGGTCAACACGGTTAAGCACCTCAACGATGGCCTTTACACCACCAGCATCGGTAAAGTCCTGAGTAACCAAAGCAGACAGCTTGCGCTCCAGCACCCGCTCCACTTCACGAAGTACCTCTGGGGAGGTACGGTCCATGACAGCTATTCTTTTAGCAACCTCAGCCTGGCGGTCACCTGGCAAGGATGTCAGAATGGTTGCTGCCTGATCAGGATCAAGATATGCCATAATCAAGGCAATTGTCTGTGGATGCTCATTCTGAATAAAGTTCAGCAACTGACCAGGATCAGTTTTGTGCAGGAAATCAAATGGCTTAACCTGCAAACTGGTAGTAAGTCGGCTGATAATAAGGGACGCCTTCTCGGATCCCAAAGCCTTTTCCAGAACGTTCTGAGCATATTCCAAGCCACCAGTGGAGAGGTAATTTCTCGCCATGAGCATCTGGTAGAACTCACTGACAACAGCTTTTTTCATTTCCACGGAAACCTGCTTTTGATTAGCGATTTCCAAGGTCAGCTTCTCTATCTCCTCATCGTTCATATGCTTAAACAGCATAGCCGAATACTCTGGACCAAGAGTTATAAACAGAACCGCCGCTTTTTGCGTGTTAGTTAATTCCGGTTCCTTCTCACCATACATATCCATTGTTATCATTCCTCCGACAGCCAAGTCTTAATAAGCAAAGCAACCTCGGCAGGCTTGTTGCGGATGAGGTCTTCGATAAATTGACGCTCGTTGATATGTTCCTGCTCCTCTGGAGTAAGCTCTTCCGGCTCAACCTCACCGGACTCAATAGCAGCAGCACGCTCGGCCATAAGACGCTGTCTCTCTTCCTCTTCCAATCTTGCCTGCTCCTCGGCCGCCTCTCTGGCCAGACGTTCCTTCTCGCGCTTTCTTCTGATGTAGAAAGCTACAGCCAAAGCAATCAACAGCAAAATCAGACCGATGGCGATATACATATTTCTAGCCTGGCGATCCTTTTCTGCCTGCTCCTCTGCTGCCCGACGGTCAGCCAGTTCAGTGCTGAATGGTAATGGTTCAACAGATACTGTGTCACCACGATCCTGATTGATACCTACTGCGGACGATACGGAACGCATAATGCTTTCCTGCTGAGCTGGAGTGATATCATCATTAACCAGTACAGCTATGTTCACCCGCCGGATAGAGCCAGGGGAAGCAACTGTCTTCTCCTTCTCTTCGTTTATCTCATAATTCTTGGTAGATTCTTTCTTGGAATAATTAGCATTAGTATTATTCTCAACAGCAACATACCCAGGTACGTTGGACTGGGTGCCAGCTGGGCCGCCTGGATTATTAGAGGTGCCATTATAAGATTCATTAATGGTCTGCTCACTACGAATGATACCAGACTCGTCCACCACTGGAGTAAAGGTCTGCTTGTCAGTCTGCCGCTGATCAAAATCAAGCTCCACGTTGACACGGACATAAGAACGGCCTTCACCTAAAGCCTGATCCAGCATGGTCTGGACATCTTTTTGCATACGCTCCTGAACCTTGCGGGTCATTTCCAGCTGGGTCATGGTCTGCATGCTTACATTGTTTTCCTCGTCATCATCCGGATCGTTTAAGATCTTGCCGGTTTCATCCACAACAGTAATATTTTCTGGAACCAATCCCTGAATACTACGGGAAGTTAAATTTACAATGCCCTTGATTTCCTTCTTATTTAACTGGGTATTGGGTTTAAGCTTCAGCATGATAGATGCTGTAGCAGGTTTTTCATTTTTCTTGTACAGGCTATCCTCAGGTAAAACAATGTGAACCCGGGCTTTTTCTACAGCCTCAATCTGCTCGATAGTTCTGGTAAGTTCACCCTGTAAAGCCTGGAGATAATTTACCTTGTTCTGGAACTCGGTAACGCCTAATTTACTATCATCAAATATCTCAAAACCCTTGTTACCATGAGGGAGTCCCTCGGTAGCAAGGTTCAATCTGGCTTCATGAACATCAGCAGCCGGTACCAATATGGTAGTACCCTGCTTTGTTTCCTGAACTTCATATGTAACTTTACTTTCCTTCAGCTTGGCTGCCACTTCGCCGGCATCCTTGGTCTCCATATTCGTAAACAATGGAACCATGTCTGGTTTGCCGCCGTACATAAAGCTGGCGGCCAAAATCACCACCAAAAGCAGGGCAACACCACCAATAGCCATGTAGCGTTGCCGCTTAGTTAGCTTTTCCCAGAGCTGAAGGTATTTTTCTTTCCATTCGCCCATTTTCTCAATCCCTTCGCCATGCTTTGCTTAATTGATTCAAAAAATCAAACCTGCATGCGCATGATTTCTTGATAAGCTTCCACGGCTTTATTCCGGACTTGAAGGGTGAGCTGCACGGCAATGTCTGCCTTTTCAGCTGCCACAACAACCTGGGATATATCTTCAACCTGACCAGCTGCCAAGGCAGCCTTTAATCTGTCTGCTTCCTTTTCCAATTCATTAACATTTCCAAGAGCATCACCTAGATATTCGCCAAAACTCTTGACAACAGGAGGTTCTTTTGTCTCTCCCAAATGACTCTCAGCATGCATAGAAACCGGGGTCATCTTCAATGCCTCTATCTGCATCATGTCACCTCATTTATTTACTAATATTCAAGGCCTGAGTGGCCATGCCTTTTGCTGCATTAATGGTAGTAACATTGGCTTCATAAGCCCGGGAAGCCGTAATCATATCCACCATTTCGTTTACAATATTTACATTTGGCAACTCAACATACCCATCAGCATTAGCATCGGGATGTCCTGGATCATACACCAGCTTGCCCATGGTGTTGTCTTCCTGAATAGCTACCGCACGAACGCCATCACCACTTTTTTTGCCGTACTCACTCTTGGAAATTTCTCCAGAGAGGACCCGAGCAAAATTGAGATTATGCATTTCTCTAGGCTCAAACACTACAAACTTGCGCTTGAAAGGTCCGCCCTTTTCCGTTCGGGTAGTGTTTACATTAGCTATATTATTGGATATAACATCCATTCTCAGGCGCTCTGCCGTAAGCCCTGATGCCGCAGCATCTATTCCGCCAAACATACTCATAAGTCATTCTCCATTCTACACATGAAAAATTAATTACTTGCTGGTTATAATCGTTTTTATCTTTTGGATATGGCTGCCCATTTCCTTGGCCATGGCATTGAACCAAATCTGGTTTTTGGCCATATTAGCCATTTCCTTATCAATATCCACATTGTTTTTATCAGTACGCATAGTAGTGGTGGTATCCATCACCACTGTAGGAGCTGCCTTTTCATGTACCGGTATCGGCATATGACGGTCATGGGTCCTAACTATCTCAACCTTTTTCTGTTCGTCAAAAAGTCCCAATTCCTTAGCCAGCAAAGTCTCAAATACCACATCACTCTTTTTAAAGCGAGGGGTGTTAACATTAGCTATATTATTGCTTATGACTTCATGCCTAAGATTAGCTGCCGACATACCACGAGATAAATAATCCATAGTCGCCGAATTAACAAGCTGGTCTAACATCAGCCTCACTCCTCTTCATAAAACTGAAGGTATAATTAAAAAGCAAATATTTTTTAACATAAAATCGCGTAATTATACTATTCTACAAATATTAACAAATTCCCTGTTTATTCTATCATTTTTATATAGTTTTAAGAAGATTTTTTTGCGCATTTTTTAGAAATAGTTGAATATTGTGACTTTTTGCCCATATAGTAAATAAATACTACTCTTAAAACAGATATACTTATATTTTAAACACAAGAAGCAGGAGGCTTGTATTCAAGCTCCCTGCTATCACAAACTACAAGTAATTGATGGTAGCAATCCTCTGCCGCCATTAATTATTGAATTGTCACTTTTTTATTGAGATTAAACCATTTCCTTGGCCAATTCATCAATACCTTCCCAAAGGTATTCATTTAATACTTTGATATGGGTTCCCTTCATGCCTTGGGACTTAGGCTCTACCACACCAGCAGATTCCAGCTTCCGAAGGGCATTTACGATAACTGACCGGGTGATGTTTAAGTTCACCGCAATCTTGGAAGCATTGACAGATCCATCCTTGCCCCCCAGCTCACGGAAAATGTCTACAGTTGCCAAAGCCTCAGAAATTGACAAGGTTCCCAGAGCCATACGAACATTTTCCCGCTTTTGATTCTCTTCCTGATGACGACGGGAGCGGTCATGAAGCATTTCCATGCCTACAACAGCTGCACCGTACTCGGCCAACAGCAAATCATCATTGGTAAAATCCTCATTATATCTGGCTACCACCAGAGTACCAATACGCTCGCCTACACCATAGATTGGCACAATAGTAGTATTTTTCCCATGGAACTTGCACTTGGTCTCAGAACCATCCACAAAAGCACAAAGTCCAGATTTAGACCGAAGATTAGCTGAAGTCTCGTCGATTTTCTTCAACCAGTTCACATAATGACGGGGAAACTTTCCAACGGAAACCACGTTATCCACCATCAAATCACATTCAAAATCGTCCTGAAAAGCATAGCCATGAATCTTTCCCTCGGTATCAACTATATACGTATTGGCATCAATAACATTGCTAAGCACAGTGGCAATTTCCTTATACTCCACATTGTGAAACCGTTGCAGCACCCGATTAATTTTTCTTGTTCTCTCCAAAAGTGTGGCCATGCTTAATCCTCCTATATATAAAAAAATATGATATCAATTGTCGTGGAATATATTCTATCATAAAAAACAAAAATAATCACAAAAAATTGTGATTATTTTTATTTTAATTGTTAATTTTTAAAATATTCTTCGTTTTTGATACATCAAAGAATAAACTGACTAATATCCTGATTTACGACAATTTCCGACAGAGCCTTATCCACATAGGCTTCATCAATTACCACCTTGTCCTCTTCCATATCCGGTGCATTGAAGGACAAATCCTCCAGCAGCTTTTCCAAGATAGTATGAAGGCGACGGGCGCCGATGTTTTCATTTTGATCGTTCACATCACAGGCCAGCTTCGCCAAACGCTCAATGGCCTCCTCAGTAAACTCCAGGTCAATTCCCTCGGTTCCCATTAAGGCTTTGTACTGTTTAATCAACGCATTCTGTGGCTCAGTAAGAATGCGCTTGAAGTCATCCTTCGTAAGAGAGGTAAGCTCAACACGAATTGGGAAGCGCCCCTGCAGCTCCGGTATGAGATCCGAAGGCTTTGCCATATGGAACGCTCCGGCGGCAATAAAGAGAATGTGGTCCGTTTTCACTGGACCATATTTGGTCATGACTGTAGAGCCTTCTACGATTGGCAGGATATCCCGCTGTACGCCTTCCCGAGATACATCGTGACCACCGGTATTGCCGCTGACTGCCACTTTGTCAATTTCGTCAAGGAATACAATACCGCTATTCTCGGCCAATTTAACGGCTTCCTCGGTTACTTCCTCCATATCTACCAGCTTCATGGCCTCTTCCTGCTGGAACAGCTTCCGGGCAGCCTCAACAGTCACCTTACGTTTACGATGCTTCTTTGGCATCATGCTGCCCAACATATCCTGGAGATTATCTCCCATACCTTCCAAAGAAGAACCGGCAAACATCCCCACTATAGGTTTGTTAGAATCTTCCACATCGATTTCAATAAGCTGGCCCTCGTATTCACCAGCCAGTAATTTTTTCCGGCACCACTCCCGGCCAGCCTGATATTGCTTAGGCTCATTAGAGCTTTCCTCTGTACCTTCGTCCTCCTCATCATTGGCGCCCACACCAAACAACTGGCCAAAAGGATTTACCACGGATTTCTTTGGCTCAGGTACCATCACATCCAAAATACGCTCCTCGGCCAACTCAGCAGCCTTATCCTGAACCTCTTCCAAACGGGCAGAACGCACCATGCGTACGGCGGTTTCAGCCAAATCCCGAATAATGGATTCCACATCCCGGCCCACATAGCCCACCTCGGTGAACTTGGTAGCCTCCACTTTAATAAAGGGTGCCTGCACCAATTTAGCCAAGCGACGGGCGATTTCTGTTTTACCTACGCCAGTAGAACCAATCATCAATATATTTTTAGGAACAATATCATCCTTCATGCTCTCACTGTCCAGCTGACGGCTGCGCCAACGATTTCGGAGAGCAATGGCAACGGAGCGCTTAGCTTCCTTTTGTCCTACTATATATTTATCTAAAGCCTCAACAATTTGTTTTGGTGTCTGTTCACTCATTATATGATCCCCCACAAATTAGTCTAATTCTTCAACCTTAATATTATGGTTGGTATATACACAAATATCCGCTGCAATATTCAAAGCTTCCTCTGCAATTTCTGCTGCTGGCATATCTGTATGCTTTACCAAAGCCCGAGCCGCTGACAATGCATAAAAACCGCCGGAACCAATAGCTCCCACACCGCCATCTGGTTCAATAACCTCACCATTACCGGAAATCATCAACAGGTTATCCTTATCTGCCACCAACAGAAGGGCTTCCAATTTACGAAGCACCTTATCGGTGCGCCATTGCTTAGCCAACTCTACGGAAGCTCTAGGCAAATTGCCGTTATAAGCCTCCAATGTCGCCTCAAATTTCTCAAACAAGGTAAAGGCATCTGCCACAGACCCAGCAAATCCGGCCACTACCTTATCATGATAGAGGCGGCGAACCTTACGGGCATTGGCTTTCATTACTGCATTTTGGCCGAAGGTCACCTGACCATCACCGGCTATGGCAGTCTTGCCATTATGTTTTACCGCAACAATTGTGGTTGCATGAAATTGTGTATCCATATTGAAATCTCCTTACACAATAGCAGGTAAGAACTCTCATCATAACTGCTGTTTAAAATTTTCCAAAGTCTCCAGGGCCCGCTCAGCTATCCGCTGCTTCTTCAGCTTTTTGTCCCGGATTTTCTCCTTTATGGGGGACATAATGCCAAAATTCACATTCATCGGCTGAAAATGCTTGGCAGGTGCCGTAGTGATGTAGTGGCACAGGGATCCATGAGCAGTTTCCTGGGGAAATACCACCGGTTCCAGTCCCAGACACAATCTGGCCGCATTAACGCCTGCCACCAATCCGGAGGAAGCGGACTCCACATAACCCTCCACACCAGTCATCTGCCCGGCAAAAAACAATCTGTCATTATCCTTGAACTGCATGGTAGGACGCATGGTTTCCGGAGAATTAATAAAGGTATTACGATGCATTACCCCGTAGCGAACAAACTCCGCCTTTTCCAATCCCGGTATCATCCCAAACACCCGACGCTGCTCCGGCCATTTTAAATGCGTCTGGAAGCCTACAATATTGTACAAAGTACCCTCTGCATTATCCTGACGCAGCTGTACTACTGCATAGGGAAGTTTTCCGTCCGCTGGATTTTCCAGGCCAACCGGCTTTAATGGTCCAAAAAGCAGCGTATCCTCTCCCCGGGATGCCATTTCTTCCACTGGCATACAGCCTTCAAAGAATTTTTCCTTTTCAAAATTATGGGTAGGAGCCTTCTCGGAATTAACCAGCTCCGTCCAAAAATTATGATATTCTTCTTTATTCATAGGGCAATTTATATAGGCTGCCTCACCCTTACCATAGCGGGACGCCTTCCAGGCCTTGGTCATATCCACCGACTCCAAGGTAACAATTGGAGCCGCCGCATCATAAAAATACAGATAATCCTGGCCCATCAAGTCGCCAATGGCCTCTGCCAGCTTGCCTTCCGTTAAAGGACCGCTGGCAATAATGGTTACAGCATTATCTTCATAGGGTATTTCTTCAATTTCCTTATGTATTACCTTTATCAGGGGGTGATTGGAAACCTTATCCGTAATATACTGACTAAAACCGATGCGATCCACCGCCAATGCACCACCGGCAGGAACCTTAGTAGCATCCGCTGCTTCCATAATAATGGAACCCAAGCGACGCATTTCCTCCTTCAATACCCCTACGGCATTCTCCAACCCAGCCCCCCGTAGGGAATTACTGCATACCAATTCCCCAAAGAGAGGTGTTTTGTGAGCCGGGGTATTTTTTACCGGACGCATCTCATAAAGTTCCACGTTAATCCCCCGCTGAGCAGCCTGCCAGGCGGCTTCACTTCCCGCCAGGCCGGCTCCCACAACGATAATTTTATTCATTATTTGCCTCTTTTGCTTTTTCTGCTTTCTTTTGCTGCTTTTCCAATTCCTTGTTTATTGGATTATTTTCCCGGGTCTTGCAGGCAGCATTACTGCAATAGACAATACCCCGGCCATTACGATAATAGTGCTTCAGCTGCAGTGCCCCACACTCCGGACATTTTTCCGTCTGAGGGACATCCCAGGTAGCAAAGTCACAACCCGGATAATTTTTACAGCCGTAAAAGCTCTTACCACGACGAGTCTTACGTTCTACAATGCTGCCACCACATTTTGGACAATTCAATCCCGTATCCTTTAGCAACGGCTTGGTACACCGGCAATCCGGGAACCCAGGGCAGGCCAGGAACTTGCCATAACGGCCCTGCTTCACCACCATCATGCGACCGCAGACATCACATGGAACATCAGAAACCTCCACAGGCAGTTCCACGTGGCCAATGGCTTCATCGGCCTTTTCCAAAGTCTCGGAAAACGGTCCGTAAAATTCCCGTAAAAGATCCGTCTTATCTACAGTACCTTCGGCAATGTTATCCAGCTTGTTCTCCAGCTCAGCGCTGAATTTTACATCAACAATGTCCTTAAAATATTCCTTGAGCATTTCTACCACAATCCGGCCCAATTCCGTAGGCTGGAAGGACTTGTTTACACGCTGAACGTAGCCTCTGGCCAAAATTGTTTCAATAATAGGGGCATAGGTACTTGGCCGACCAATACCTTCGTCCTCCAAGACCTTAACCAGGGATGCATCATTATAGCGAGCTGGTGGTTCAGTAAAGTGCTGAACTGGTTCCACCTTGGCCAGCTTAACTTCATCACCCACTGCCAAATCCGGCAATACAACATCCTTCTCATTGGCTTCCACCCCAGCATAAACTGCCATGAAACCCGGGAACTTCAGCTTGGAGCCGGTGGCTTTCAAAATGTATTCCTTATCCTTTTTCTGTTGTTTATTCTT
>CACZYN010000052.1 GCA_902785445.1 uncultured Anaerovibrio sp. | reverse complement strand
TGCTTCCCGGGTCACAATCTGCCCTGTGGGTATTTCCATATCGTAGAGGGTTTCCAGCTCCCCGATTAGACCAGCTTTTATATTGGCCAAATTTCCGTTTACCTGCATAAAATCACCTGTTAGAAATATTCTGGATATTTTTCAGGGTAATGGACATGGAACCATCCTCATTCTTGAAAAACTCCACATACTCCGTGCTATCAAAATAATCCGTAGGAATCGTTATCTCAATGCCAGTATCTGTGCTGAGTTTATGCTTACGCATTTTCTTTAAAGTAGCTTCCTGGTTAACCGCCACTGGCTCAGCAAATCCGGCATCCTCCATGGCCTGACTGTAATCCGCCTGCATGGACGGGTTGGCCTGAAAGACCTCCTTGCCGACTGCTACAGGATCAATAACCGCTTCATTTTCCAAATTTTCCGCAATAAAATTCTTTACTGCAGCGGCAGCAGCCACCTGGTCCTGGCAATAAGCCTCCGTTACCTTTTTAACCACCTTGTTTATTTCTTTGATGGTCTCCGCCGGGGAAGGAGCCTGAGCACATTCCAGCAATAGTTCGGGAATCAGATAAATGGAATTTCCCTCTACGTTGTACTTCTTGGCCTTGGACAATACTTCCATGGTCTCCAGATTAATGAACACAAATTCATCCATCTTCTGGGAAAGCCCTGGTAGTATCGCGTAATTATTCACCAATTCCGTATTTACCTTGCCATCCTCATCCACACTGACCTGATGAACATAGCCCTGATGATTGTTGCACTTAAAGATAACCAGCTGCCGCACCTCGTCAATCCGGGCATCGCAAATAAGCACATCCGCTGATGTTACCCCCTCGGCGGTAATCAACAGCTTATACAGAGAGCTGGCCACCTCCCGGGAAAAGGAAATAAAATCCATTTCCTCATTTTTATAGCCGGTCACCAGCTTTTTAAACTCGCTGTCCTCATAAAAAGTGCCTTTCTTGGCATCCTGGCTGTCCATGGTCTTTTCAATATGCTTTATGAGAAACTCCACCGTGCTCATATCCATATTGAGTAGCCCCTCGGAAAACACCTCGTTGGACTCATTTACATCCAAAATATGCAATATTGCTTTATCTATTACTACCATAATCCTGTCACCTCAACAACAAAAATGGACTGATAAAGCAGTCCATTTTTAAACAACTATGATATTTTACCACGCCCCCCCCTTATCCGCAAGAATAAAGACGGGCTAGTGCAATTAATAAGTCCTCTGGATTCCGAACCACATGGCCTGGTCATCCCAGAAGAGCTTAGCTTCAAAATCCTTGGCCATACGGCGTTCATAGCCAAACTGTGCTCCCGGTGGCATGTATTCATGACTGCTGGTTAAGATATACTCTCCGGCGCCATTTACATTTGTACCTATCCGATGCCATTCATTTGGCGTATAACCATATTTGGCCAGAGTGTCCAAATCAATAAAGGCTACCCAGTCTCCCTTGTATTTACCCACTATCCAATAGCCGGCATTTTTGCCATGAGCCCCCTGGTCCGCATTGATTATAAAGAATACCTTATTGGAATTCTTCATAGTCAACCTGCTTATGTTGTAACCGATACCAGCATTATCCCCATATTTTTCGGCAAAAGTCATAAAAACCTTTTTGCCATCAGGGCTGCACATACGCAAAACATTATCTTTGCCCATCACAAAGCGAACCCGTTCTCCCTCACCGTTTAAAGACACCTCACGGGTATCCATGTAGAGAAAGGTTCCCTTCTCCATTGGGGCAAACTGCCCCGCCTCAGATATGGACATATTGGCAGCCAAGCCCAGCACCAGCACAGCAGCCGCCATAAGCCCCAAGAACAATCCTTTTCTCAAAAAGTTAATCGTCTTCATTACATACACCTCTCTACTGTGATAAAAATATTATTCCACTCCCGGAAATGCGTTGACAAATTTTATCTTAATATCTGGGAAGCTTTCCACAAATTGCACCTTAAAATCCTCCCCATATTCCACGAACTGCCATTTACCAATCTCATTAGGAAAGGCAGTAACCACCTGCACTTTCAAATCTGGGAAAGCGTCCACGGCCTTGACCTTAATATCCGGAAAACTATCCACAATTTTCACCTTGCCGCAAAGCTTGATTCCCTTGTAATACCCATCCTTGTTTATAACCGTTGCCGCCAAAGCCGAAGCGCTCATGGCCAACACAAACAAAATGGTAAATAACGCCGTCACTTTTTTCATTTTATCTGCCTCCTTAATATTATCTAGCCAAACTGGGCAATCATAATTACACACCACCATCAATAAGGGTCTGGAAGAGGTTGTTTAGCCGCATAATTTAGCAGTGGCACTATATCAAACACGCACTTGGCAGCGGCATCGCCTTCGGCAAGAATCCGCATTTTCTCCTTGGAGGCATAGGTCACATACAATGAATAGCCATGGCGATGAACATTGTTTTTCATGTGGTAACCATTATACTGGCTAATACCTTGCTCGGCCAACAGATTTGCCAAACCAGCCACATATTCCGGGCTGACATTCTCATCGAAATTCATCACAACATAGGATGGCCCCATCACCCGAAAGCGCATATTGTACTGTCCGTCCCGCAGGCTGATTTCCCAGCTGTAAGATCCGTTAGGCCATTTGGGAGCCAGTCCATAGGAACCGCCCTCATTCTTAAAAGACAGGGAAAAAGTGTTTATTTCCTTGGACTGAATAGTCTTCGGGGCATCCTTGGACAAATCCTGTATTGCCATCTCCTGATCCAGTTTATCCGCCCGGACAAACCGGTAATGATGAGACTCCCCATCCAATACCATATCAGATGCTTCAAGGCTGCCATCCTCATTTACCCGAATATAAGTCATAAAATCAAAGTACTCGGTATTACCGCCATCGGCATTTATTATATAGGTCATATCATCTTCGGTCTTTAACTTGAAATTGCAGTTTGCTTGCCATTCCCCATGGGTAAAGGTGAACTGATTTCCACTAATATCCAAAGTGGCTTTACTGTTCACATCCACCCAATGCCCCTGCAACTCCTGAACCTTGCCAGCACCATTGGCACATCCCAGAGTAATAAGCATCAATACTGCCAATAATAAGGCAATGGAGCCCATATGTTTACCCACTCCCTTTTCCATCCGAATCCCCCTTTTACGAATGAAATTACGCTTGTATCCAAAGCCTTTACCAATAATTTTCCATTTTCTTTCATACCACAAAAAAATTATATCATGCCACGGAAGTACTATCCAACGATTTTTCATATGTCACCGTAGCTGATATGTAACAATATAAACAATCCAACACATAAAAATAAAAGTCATACATCAAATGCAAGCGCAGCTGCAAATGTCGTATGACTTTTGTACCTTATTTAGTTATTCATTTGCGGAATAAATTTGTTCGGCAGTTTTAGAATTAGCTTTTACTTTTTCAAAAACCTCTTCTGATACATCATCAATGTCTGAAATATTTCCACCAGAATTAACAAATGCAGTAAGCTGGCTTACAGCTTTATCAATGTCACCCCGCAAGAAAGATGCTTTACCATGCATTTTACTAATATTTCCTGCATTGTTTTTCGGAGCAACCACCTCTAACATATTAGCCATTTCATCAATTTTAGTTGGATTTTTTGCTTGATAATAATAGATAGCTAAATTCTTAATAAGCCATTCTTTATCATTATCTGGGGCTTTTGCCAGTGCTTCTTCTCCATAAGAAACACTTTGTTGAGCAAGACCAGGATTATATTGACCATTCTTTTCTATCTCTGCCAAATTCATATGGCAATATGCTCTTGCCAAATTACCCGAAGCAATATAATCTGGCTCTAAATCATAACTTTGCTTAATTTCCTGAAGAGCAAGTTTATGAAGACCGAGTTTTGTATATTGTTCAAAATGCTCATTATAATTAGCCTTACTACCTGCTTTATTATCTACAATAGCTTGTCTTTCTTTTTCAATTTTAGCATTACGCTCTTTTTCTTCCTTAATCAGCTTTGCCTTAGCTTGTCTGCTATCTTTATCAGAAATATCAAGATGATAAGCCCCCTGAATCATAGTTTGGAAAGTAGCATACAGATTATTTTCCTTAATAGCTTTCTTTAATTCAGAATAAGCATTGGTATCATCCAGGAAGTCTTGGGTAGCATCATCAAAGTGCCACTCATAGAAGGTCTTTTTATCGTGCAACCCCTTGGCAATACCACCTGCAATTAAATAGGCATTTTCATAATCCTTTAATTCGACTGAATCATTAGCGGTAAGAAGGTATTTGTCGTCAACGAAAACATCCTTACCATCTTTTACCTTGGCGTGGTTGTAGCCATATTCTTCCATCTGCTTTTCGAGTCTCTTGAAACGAGTAGCACTGTCAGGGTGGTTATTTGGAGCAAAGAAATCAGCAATAGCACTTCTTCCACCACCAGTAACGGCTACCATGTGGATAGCTTCGATAGGAGCACCACCTGGGTTATATCCTGCACTGGTAAAGAGATAGAAACCAGAATTATCTGCATCACCTTCAGATACGTTGGTAGTATTCTTTACAGTTACATAGTTGCTTAAAAATGCACCAATAGTTTGTTTAATGTAATCGGTGTTCTTGGTAAAAAGAGATGCACCATACTGATAAAGAAGTTGCTTTGCAGAATCATTTGCAATATGTTGATGCAATCCATGAATCATCTCATGGGAAAGAACCATTGCAAGGGCATCATCATTAGTTAAATCCTCTACCAATCCACTGTTTACTGCAATATAGTTATTGGCATAACAACTTGCATTCCAGTCTTTTGAATTAACAACTCTCCATCTAAAAGGAAGTTGGTTTGTCTTACGGACATAATTACCCTTTTCAATCAAATTGTTAAGAACTCTGGTTACTCGTTCATTATGTTCTACATTGCTATCTAAACCTTTTTTTGCAACATTTTCTCGTAAAGTCTTGTCCTGTTCAGAAGGAATATTACTCATATTTATAATTTGAGACTTTGCTTCATCATACTGATATTTAAGCATAGTTGCATTACCGATAGCTTCAAAGACCTTATTCCAGGTATTCATATCTGCATGAGCTACCGGAGCTGGAGATAATACAGGAGCAAATGCAAAAGTGCACGCCAACATCCCCGTACCAAGAGTATAGAGTACCTTTCTCTTTAATTCTTTTTTACTAAGCATCCACAACACCTCTTCAAAAATATGACATATAATATTCTATGTCTTTCATGTTTTTTTCAGATTACGAGACGATTATAACATCCGTGTCTCCTCATCGCAAGACGAAAGTCCCTTTCTAATAAAGGTATAATCTCCCTCTAATTTTCTACTAATCTAGCAAAATAAATATATCTGGGTAATCCCTCCACTAGCCCATTTGTCCCCCATAAAAGTACACAAAAAGCTACGCTTCGGCACCTCCTGTGGAATTTAGCTTCATATAAATAATGGGGTGTGGTCTGCCCTGCTCGTCACAATCTGAACACTTGTAGGGTACGAAACCCATTTTCTCATAAAAGCCGTACGCCTGGGGATTTTCCTTGTTTACAGTTACTTCTTTGACGGAGAGCTCATTTATGCAATACTGTACCATCCTCTTTCCAAGGCTCTTGCCCCACTCATTCGGCGCAAGGAACAGCATTTCCAGCTTCCCCGTTGAGGTTCCCATGAATCCCACGGGCTTTTTCTTGTCATCTACGGCAATAACCAAAGTAGGAACAGCCTTTAGTCCCTCAGGAATAAAGTGCTTTATTTCGATGATTTCCGCTTCTGTCAAAAATAAATGGGAGGCCCTGACAGATTCCTCCCAGACATTGGTAAGTTGCTCTATCAGTTCCTTTGATCTGTTTTTAATTACAATTATTTTCATGTTGTACCATCCAATAAGTTTCATTTAATTTCAAGTTGATTTGTAACCCTTGGAAATAATTATATCATTATGTGGCAGCCCTACCAAAGATTTTATAATTAGATTATGGGCGGGCTTTATGCCGGATGGGGCAACAAAAAAGGGCTCATTTCTTGAGCCCTTGTGCCGTCAGTGGATGTTTTTTGCTGAATTATATCATGCTATGAAAGTTCTACACAATGATTTTTTCTTACTGAACTGTTATATCAACTGTTGAACCAATGGAACCATTGCCCTGAATGCCAAAATCTACAGAGGCACCTGGCTCAATAGAAGAATTCCATGACATTGGTGTGATTACATAATAGTTAGCCTCTTCGGCAATATTTACACTCCAGCTTGAATCAATCTTTACATCCTTCTTATTTACCTTGACCGTCCAGTTATTCACCTTGGAAGATGAATTATTTTTTACTTTGATTAATACCTGATAACCTGAGCCCCAATTATTGATTGTGTACTCAGCCTTTAAGCCATCAGCGGCAGGCTTCTGGGTTGGTACAGGAGTAGAAGTTTGCTGTTGTGTTGTAGTTGGTGTTTCTTCTGATTTAGGTGTCGAGGCCAGCTTACCACTAATAGTAGCTGGTGTCCCATCAACATGCTTCATAATTGCACTGATGATTTCCGGGACCGTCCACTGTAATGTAGATCTATCAATATATCTGTGGCACTCACCGTTTGAACCGGCTGAGTTGTTATCATAGATATTATTATCCCAGAGAACCATTGCAACGTTGCTGTATTTAGCCGCTTTTTCCCAATAATAATCCGCCCACTTTACGCGGTCTGCCCTGTTATTTCTGTTTGTGGCACTTGTCTCACCAACCACAACCGGAACATTCTTTGACAAGAACTTGGAGTTAAGATCATTGAAGAAGGACTCAATATCTCCCTTGTTGCTGTCATCGAACTTTGTTGTGAAATTGTCGCTTGCCAGAGCAAAACGATATGGGATATAGGCATGAACCGACAGGATTAATCTGTCTGATGCAGAATCCTTTGGCATTGCAAAGGTATCTGTCATACATCCTTCGATTGATGCATCATAGCCTGGAATCATAACGCATCTTGTAGCGTTGTTTCCACCTGTTGCTCTGATAGCATCAAGTGCAACCTGGTTGTAATCATTGATACATGCAACGGCTTCTTTTATATCCTGGCTTGGATTATTTCTGTGGAACCACCACTCCTGGCTGTGACCAATAAGTCTTGGCTCATTCATTGTTTCAAAAACCAGATGGTAATCATAATCCTTGAACTCATTGCCAATCTGTGTCCAAACTGACTTTAAGTATGCCTCTGAACGACTCTTATTAGCATTATTTGGAACATAGAAGCAATAATTGTTGTTAATATCATGATGTGTATTAAGAATTACATACATATTATTTTCAATACAGTAATCAACTACTTCATGAACCCTTTTCATGAAGAAAGCAGGAATCTGATAATCAGAACCTGTTGTGTACTGTCCCCAGGAAACAGGAATACGAACTGTATTGAAGCCTGCTGCTGCAACAGCATCAATTAATGCTTTTGTTGTTTTTGGATTCCCCCAGGTTGTCTCATTTGAGGTTGTATAGGGGAAATTAGCCTTCTGACCATAAGCGTCCAAGCTGTTTCCAAGATTCCAACCTGCCGTCATATCTGAGACAACCTGTGTAGCTGTTTTGTTTGTACCGCTGGCAACACTTGGTGTTTTCACACAAGCAGCTGTTACGAAGATTATTAAAGTTAACACCAAGGATAATAATCGCTTAATTGTTTTAATATTATGCATTCTTAGGCATCTCCCTTCGTATTACTGCCGTGGTATACATATATAATAAATTCACGAAAACGTTATAGTCAATAATTGAGCTAGATCAAGTAGAAGTCCGAACGCTATCAAAGTGCCTTCTTCGGACAGTTCTCCACGCATTCCATGCACAGAATGCATTCTGTACCATTTTCGCGGTTTCTTGAATTATCCGTCACATTCACATTCATCGGGCAAATCCGCTTGCATTTACCGCAGGAGATACATTTTTCTTTATCACACTTTATCCATATCAGTGAAAAGTAACTCATTGGTTTTAAGAATTCACCATTTAAGAATATAGCTTGCTAACAATCTTTGCAACTCGTAGATATTCAGCTGAGCATCTGCAGTCTAAACTCAGAGGCATTGCCTAATAGTTCGTCTAATAATCCCATAGAGAAACCTCCTAAACATGGTATTTATATAAATTACCCTATCGTATTCGCTATAAATATGGGATTTTCCTGTTATGGACACAAAAATATCCCCTCCTTCCTGGCTGTCCAGAAAAGAGATTACCGAGCAAAGTCAAGAAAAACTCTCCATGTTCGATTGACTCAAACAAATATTCTGTTATAATAGTTATACAAACATATATTCTAAATCCAATCATCTTGCAAAGGAGGTCTTATCCCATGATTCTCTACCGTCCCCGGGCTGCCAACTATCATGAAGCCATGCGCAACATCAGGTTGTTCAGCACCAATCCGGAAATGAATAAATACATCATCAGCTACCATAACCTTTATAACCTGATGAAAAGCCCTTTGGACTCGTTTTTGCTCACCCCTGGGAATGAGGTAATCCCAGACGAGCGGAATGGCTGGATGCACTCCAAGTATATTTGCCTGGGCAATACCCCCCTGGGCATCTATGACAGTGATACCTTGGATGGTATCAAACGGCCTCTGTTACAAATTGAAGCAGACAGTCAGTGCGGTCTAAAATGTCAGTTTGATATGATGGGGGAAACCTATCTGTTCTTCGCTGGAATGGACCAGTGGTCCAATCAAACCAAATGTATCGGCTACAAGTCCAACAATATGGACGCGCCTTTTTTCCGGCTGGACAATGTCGCCATTACCCGAGAGGATTTCGCCCAAACCCTGTATTGCTTCATAGCCCAACAGGCCATCAAGAAGGTCCAGGCCCAGCAGAAACGACAACAGGATATCGAGGGTATGAAGGCAAAATAATAGTTAGCCTCCATTAACAGGCAGGGTCCCTTTTTATTTTGTAATATTTTCCTTCCTGGTCCGTATGTATAGACAAGAAAAGCAGAACGGAACTAGAAAAAAGAAAGGGGTGCTGAAAATGAAAAAGGCAGAGATGATGAACAAAATCGAACTGGACATTATGGCAATGGAGAATGTATCAGGTGGAACTGGCCCTCTCGGTGCAGTTGGTCCTGTGAACTATCCTTACTAAAAAACTGATATATCCACTTCAATAGGCGAGGATGCCAAGGAGTTGGAAATCCGCAAGGAACACACGGAAGCAGACAGAAAAATAAATCCCCTGTCTGTTCCCCTCCCAAAACAGGCAGGGACCTATCGCCCATCTCCTTCCCCTGTTTGTTTCCTCTCTCCATGAAGCAGGCAGGAGTTTAAAATAAGTGCCCTGACAAAAAAGTCAGGGCATTCTTTTATTCAAAAATATACCTAATGGCACAATAAAAGAGCAGCTCGTAATGAACTGCTCTCATAGACTAAAGCTCGTTATTCACTTTCGCCTCCAATTGGGCCATCGGAACCCCCCAGGAGGAAGCAATAGGCCGTGTTACCTTTTCTCTCAGTCTTACCAAAGCCTACACCAAGAAAAGCACAGCACGCGACTGGTTTGGATTTCTTACCATCAGCACCACCAGCCTGTTTAATTGCACCACCAGCCACCTGATCCAGCTCATCCTCGGAAAGAGTCATGTTCTTCACCTGATCCTGCTCATATTCCTTTAATTCCTCAAGGGTAAATGGCAGGCCAACTTCCTTTGCCAGCGGAATAATAATAGCCTCAACTGCCTTTTCACGCATAGCAGCATCATCTGCAGAAGTCCCGTTCTTCTCAGCAAAATCCTTGTCCAGAGCATTGAGCTTTTCAGCCAATGCTGCATCCTGGGCCAACTTCTCATAAAACTTTCCTACATTTTCCTTTGCCATAATGTATTCCTCCTTAGTATTTAAATATTGTTGTTTACTCTTGTCCTTTATA
>CACZYN010000051.1 GCA_902785445.1 uncultured Anaerovibrio sp. | reverse complement strand
AGCTTGTATCAGGTGGCGTAAATTGCGACCATCATCATGGTGAGGATCACGATTGCGGTCATCATGAGGACGGTGGCTGTGGCGGTCACGCAGGCTGCGGCGGCTGTGGTTCCCATACTGTTCCGGGCATTGAAGGCCCTAATGTGGGCAAGAAGGTTCGGGTTCACTACAAGGGTACTCTTAATGACGGTACTCAGTTTGATTCTTCCTATGACCGTGGTGAGCCATTGGAATTTGTGTGTGGTGCCGGTATGATGATTCGCGGTTTTGATGTGGCTGTGGCTGATATGAAGGTGGGCGAGATCAAGGATGCCCACATGGAGCCAAAGGACGCCTATGGTGAGGTAAATCCTAATGCCATTATGACTTTGGAGATTGACCAGGTTCCAGGTGCTGAGAATCTGGAAAAGGGCCAGCATGTATACCTTACCAACCCAATGGGGCAGCCATTCCCTGTCACTGTTACTGAAAAGACCGATACGGAGATTACCTTTGATGCCAACCACGAGCTAGCTGGCAAGGAACTGACTTTTCAGATTGAATTGGTGGAAATTTCGTGATTTTGTCTTAATGGATGAATTGTGAAGGATAAGGATACTTCAATCCACATCTAAACGGAAGGATTTTCTAAATAATATGTCGAACTAGAAATAAAAATTGTTCCGATATGTTTATTCACCTACGAATAAAGCAAGGAGGTTCTTTACATGCGAAGAAAAATCTTTACGTTGTTGTTGGGGCTTGTGTTGTTGCTTTGCAGCCTTGGGGCACAGGCGGCTGTTCCCAAAACAAATTTGCCACATTCCCAGGCTACTCTTTCCATGATGAAATATTTGAATGAAGATCCTGAACTGATGAAACTGATGGAAAAATCCATCGCAAGGGCCCGTGCAGTCAATCCGGATCTTAATACAAACCCAATACAAAGCGTTGATGAATTATATACATTTCTGGATTGGGCTGTGACCTGCATGCCATGGAATGTGCTGTCAGATGCTTCTTATCCTACACTATATGGCCATATAGACCAGAGTGTTGATTATTTCTGGTTTATAGTGGATCAGCCGCTGGAGGAGTTGGAGAACCGGGGATATTACTATCCTTCTCTTCAATATCATGAACCTATTGCAACTTGGTGTCGTGATTATTCCAATGAATGGGGCAGGTTCCTTTCTACAAAGGAGAGCTGGAATGACAGCTACTACACGAGAATAAAGCAGGACCCATCTATGAATATGCAATATGGCTGGTATGCAGATCACAATGTATGGAACAGCTTTAACGATTGGTTTGCCCGTCATCTGGTCGATCCATCTGTTCGTCCAATTGCGGATAGCCAGGTAGTTGCTCCGGCGGATTCTACACCGCAAGGAATTTGGCATATCGACGAAACAGGTAATCTTGTACAAAAAGAAGGCGTTGCCATTAAGTCCGCCAATTTCACTTCCATCGCTCAACTGCTGGGACCTGACTCTGCCTATGGCGATGCATTTAAAGGTGGTACCCTGACCCATACTTTTCTTGATGTAAATGACTATCATCGGTATCATTTCCCGGTTAGCGGAAAGATTGTTGAGCTACGTAAAATCCCGGGAACCAATGCTGCTGGCGGAGTTACTGAGTGGGATCCAAAGCTGTCCCGCTATCGTTTGTTTGATGAAATTCCGGGGTGGCAAATGATTGAAACCAGGGATTGCGTTGTTATTGATACAGATGAGTACGGTCTGGTGGCTATTTTGCCGATTGGAATGTCTCAGATCTGTTCCTGTAACTGGGAAGAAAATCTGGCTGTGGGAGATGTTGTTAGGAAGGGCGATCCTATGGGGTATTTCCTCTTTGGTGGCAGCGACATTGTTATGGTATTCCAATCCTGCGTGGATGTTAGCCTCACCTGCCCACAGAAAGAATCTGGCGAAGGATATAAGCATGTTCTGATGGGTGAGTCTTATGCTTCGCTCATTCCATCCACGCATTGAATAGTTTGTTAATAATAGTGAAAAAGACCCTCATAAGTTAGATTACTTGGTTTAACTTATGGGGGTCTCTGCAATTATATCTTGGGTATTTCAATTTATGGGAATCATTGTGTTAGCAAAATTACTGCAATATATCAAGGTTGCCGCTGACAGGTAAATTGGCCTCTGAGGTGGAGGCGTTATACAGATTGATTATATCCATTATTGCTGTGTCGCTGGCACTGGTTTTAGGCTTGTAACCATTAGCGGCTTCACCCTCATTTGGCCCATATCCTTCTGGCATTTCCTTGTATTCCTTGCTGTGGGTAAATTCATCCCAGGCATTTTGTATGGCGCGCATTTTATAGATGAATTTTTCGATAATGTCATCAACTTTGGTTTTGCCATTATTGGTGGCGGAGCCGGAAACATTGGCTGCCTGTGCGTTGGCTTCATCATTGATCTGGGTGCCTTCTGTCTGTCCATTCTCCGCATCTTGGTCGTTTCCTTCAGCCTTGGTAAGTTCGGAAAGGGCACTCTTAATATCTTTAAGAATATTTGACAGCATCTCTTTGGCTTCTGTCTTCTCACTGGCAGTGGCTGAAGCATCTTCAACATTTACAGATGCACCATCATCGGTTGAGATGTTTGCTTCATTGGCTGTAGCTGATGAGGCGGAAATATCAGAGGTATCACCTATGCCATCATCAAATGAGGCGGAATTTGCTCCACCAAAACCGCCCACAGCACCGCAACCGCCACTCTTGGCAGCAGCTATTTCAGACATGGCCTCGCTGGAGGCTTTTAATTGGGCCCGCATAACCGCCTGACGGGCTTCCTGCTTGGTGTGGCACCTTGACAAATCCTGTTCCAATTCCTCACGGGCCTTCTGGGCCCCTTTGGCTTTGCGGTATAGGTCAGGATCCTTTTCCTTTAGATAGTTCATTTCGTCAGCAGTTAGTTTGCGACCACCCTTCAGCTTCGATTTAATAGTGGCCGTCCGGACAGAATCGCTACCTTGAGAGCTTTGGTTCTTGTTAATTTGCTGCAAAGCACTTTGAATCCTGTCAGTTTTACTGGGAAGCAGGCTTTGCCCAGTTTTTATGCGGTATTTGGCAGCGGTTTTCAGATTTTTCGTTTGTACATAAGCACCTATTCGGCCGATTCCTTCCAGCATAATAAAACCTCCCTGTAACAGTTCATAACATCCCTGTTCTAATTCATATATCGTCACAAATGCAGGTAGTTATAAGCTCATATAAAAGTAAAATTAATTATCTTGTTGACAAAGGTATATGTATCCTTTATAATAGTTATCGTCGTCAAAAGCGATATAAACTGCGGCCCGGTAGTTTAGTTGGTTAGAATGCCGCCCTGTCACGGCGGAGGTCAGGGGTTCAAGTCCCCTTCGGGTCGCCATTATGCGGAAATAGCTCAGTTGGTAGAGCATCACCTTGCCAAGGTGGGGGTCGCGAGTTCGAGTCTCGTTTTCCGCTCCATATTTGGTGCCATCGCCAAGTGGTAAGGCCAAGGTCTGCAAAACCTTTATTCCCCAGTTCGAATCTGGGTGGCACCTCCAAAGAAAACAATAGCTGTCGTACTGTATGTGGTACGACAGTTTTTTTATGTAAAAAATTTTTTTGTAAAAACATAGTATAGAATTAGAAAATATATCATCTTACAAATAATTAAAAGCTAATTATTTACCTTGGGACCTATGTATCACTTTTTTAAAAAATTTATCACTTTTTGTGTGACTATTGAAAAAATTCTCTATTTATGATATTAATTACCTATGTCTTGAGATTATATAAGATATGAATGAAGGGGTGTAGTAAGTATATGGGATTGAGCACGGCACAAGGTGTATTCGTCCGACCGGATAGTGTTTTAAAGCAAGGACAACGTTTGGAAATATCCTTGCCGGACGATGATGGGACTTTTGTCAGCACAGTGGAGGAAATTGGGGATGGGAATTTGGTTTTGGCTGTTCCCTTTGACGAAGACAGGTGCCCTGTGATGGCTTCAACTGGTACCAATGTAATCTGTAGTTTTTTTGATGGATATAGCCATTACAAATTTGATGTGGAGATTCTACGTAAAGTTAGAGAGAATATTTTGGTATGGCATACTGATAAGCCGGAGAAAGTTCAAAAAATACAAAAAAGAGAATTTGTCCGTGTGAAAACAAGCCAGCCTTTGGTGGTACGTCTGCCCTATGTGGAGGAGACCTCCGAGTCTATGTTATTCGGCAATTCTGTTGATTTGAGCGGTGGTGGCATCTGCATATTATTGGATAGACCATTGGAGATTGGCAGCAGCGTATCTGTGGAATTGGACAATATCCCAGGGATAGGATTGTTCAACGTTGCGGTCACTGTTGTAAGATGTGTAGAATTTGAGGAAAAGGGTAATAAAGACTATCATGTTGGCGCCAAGTTTGACCATATTAATCCTAAAATTCAGGATAAGCTGGTAAATTATATTTTTGATTTGCAGCGTAAATCATCTCATAATGTGAAGCATTAAAAAATTCCGAAATAAAAATCAGTTGATAACAGCACTTTTGTTGTTTATTCAACTGATTTTTTCTTTTTTGGTTGAAATGTTAAATTTGTGAAAATTTGCGTTTAAGCTTTCTAAAAGGTATAATAATACATGTTGAATTTTTCTATGAAATCTTAGTTAATTGAGTCTAAAGGACTAATATGTACGTAGATTTCGTATAAGAGCTGATGAAAAACTGTGTGTTTACATCCTGCTTGTTAGGTGAGTTTTTAATGCATATTTTTAATAAATTTAGTGAAATAAAGTCATTTCTCCAGGGTAAAGGAACAGCTATAGCACTTGGGACTTTTGATGGAGTTCATGTGGGGCATCAGAGTATTATTAGTCAGGCCATGGCTTTGGCCAGAGAAAACGGATTGGTGGGAGTAGTATTTACTTTCAGTAATCATCCTCTCTCTGTGGTGGCACCTGAACGGGTTCCGGAGCAGATCGGCGATAATATATCCAAGGCGGCTTTTATGGCTGAGTTGGGAGTGGATGTTCTCTTAAATGTTACTTTTTCAGAGAAGTTGTCCAAACAGAGCCCGGAGGAATTCCTTACAACTCTTTGTCAAAGCTGTAATCCTAAGTTTTTGGTCACCGGTCCCAATTTTACCTTCGGCAAGAAAGGAAAGGGAAATTCCCGGATGCTGGGTCGGGTAGCAGGTGATTATGGTTTTGTGGCCGAGGTGGGGAAAGCGGTACAAATTGATGGGCGCATGGTAAGCAGTACGCAAATTCGTGCTCTTATTGAAACTGGTGATTTGGATAAAGCCAATGAATATCTCGGTCGCCCATTTAGCTTCGGAGGACGGGTGATTCATGGAGACCACCGGGGACGTACCATAGGTTTTCCTACGGCAAATTTAGCGATTCCTTCCCAAAGAGCCATGTTGCCTAACGGTGCTTATGGAGTTTATGTACTCCTGGCCGGGGAAAAATTTTCAGGGATAGCCAATATAGGCAATAATCCCACCTTTGATGGCTGTGACCGTCGTCTGGAGGTTCATATTCTTGACTTTAAAGGAGACCTCTATGATAAGCCTCTGACGGTGCAGTTTGTAAAAAAACTCCGGGATGAAAAGAAATTCAGCGGAGTAGAGGCATTGGTAAAACAGTTACGGCAGGATGAAGAAGCTGCAAGGCAGATACTGGTGTAAAGACACGATAGAAGCCGGCTGTTGAAGCCAAATAAAATGAATTAAGGTAGTGCTTTTGATTTTATGAATAGAAGAACTTTTTTAAAAAAGATGATTGGTGCGGCAATAGGATTGAGCGCTTTATCATTGTTTTCCTATGGTTCTATGGCGTCAGCGTCTTCCAAATGGAACAATGATGAGCTCTTTATTCGGGAAAATGATTTCGAGTTTGCTGAGGAGCCTCAAAAACGGGAGGATACAAATCGAATTATTATTCATCACACCGGTTTGCCCAAGGATCGGGATATGACTGCAGCAGAAATACACAAGCTGCACCGGGATCGTAATGGTTGGGCCGGTATAGGTTATCATTATGTTATCCGAAAAAATGGTATCATTGAACGAGGTCGGGGCTGGAATATGGTGGGTGCCCATGCCCAGCACCATAATAATGATTCAGTGGGTATATCTTTGGCAGGTAATTTTTCCGTTGGTGTTCCAACCAATGCCCAGATAAAGTCGTTGGAAAATCTTTTGGTGGCCCTGTGTGGGTTATATAATCTGGTACCTGACGAGTTATCTGTAATTGGGCACCGTGACGTAAATTCCACCGCCTGTCCGGGCGACAGCTTGTATGCAATGTTACCTCAGATTAGGACGCGGGTTCTTAAACGCATGGGATTGGATTTGCCAGAGGATTGACAAAAAATACTTTACAAAACCATGGCGTTGTAGTATATTATATCAAGTGTGCGAAAGCGCACTGAATTATCCCTTACTTAGACAATGGTCACTCCGTCCTTGCCTCAGTTTGTGGAATTAACAATTTATTAGGAGGAATTAGTTATGTTGACAAAAGAAGCAAAGCAGGAAATCATGCAGAAGTATGCAATTCATGAAGGTGATGTTGGTTCCCCAGAGGTTCAGATTGCTGTTCTTACTGCTCGTATTTCTTACCTTACTGAGCATCTTAAGGAGCACAAGAAGGATCATCATTCCCGTCGCGGCTTGCTCATGATGGTTGGTCGTCGTCGTCGTTTCTTGGCTTACCTGAAGAAGATTGACATTGAGCGTTATCGTTCCATCGTTTCCAAGCTCAATCTTCGTAAGTAATATAGCAATAGCTAGCATTTATAGGGCTGTCGTTGAAGGTTTTCCCTTCAGCGATGGTCCTTTTTTCTTGCTACATTGGTAATTTTATTGTAGAATTAGCCTTATTAATGGTATTAATGGGATGAAGGGGGATATTCCCATGTCAATTATGGACAATAAAATTCAAAAAATAACCGATTCCATATTCAGTGATGTGCTGGAAGCCCATAGTTCAAGCAATTTATTTGAGCATTTGCAGGTGGATCGGGAGGTAATTATTGGTATATTAAATAATTTGGAGGCTATATTGTTTCCAGCTCATTTTGCCAATCAGAAGATGCCGGGCAGTTGTTATCTTCGATACGAAATGGGGGCCAGATTGTCAGCTGTTGTACAGGCTTTAACAGAACAAATCGTTGTTTGCCTGCAGCAGCATTGCGACTATAAGCATAAATCCATGGATTTAATACAGGAGCATGCGGAGTCCGTGGTGGGTGTTTTTATTGACACTTTGCCAAAGATAAGGGATTATCTCAAAAAAGATATTGAGGCGGGATTTGCTGGCGATCCGGCGGCCACCAGCTACGATGAAATAATCTTTTGTTATCCAGGCTTTTATGCCATTATGGTTAATAGGATTGCCCATGAGCTGTATAAGTTGGAGGTTCCTATGCTGCCGAGAATAATGACTGAACATGCTCACAGCCGGACTGGGGTGGATATTCATCCAGGTGCCCAGATAGGGGAATATTTCTTTATTGATCACGGTACTGGTGTGGTAATTGGTGAAACCACGATAATTGGCAATCACGTAAAGCTATATCAGGGCGTGACTTTGGGTGGCCTTTCAACCAGAGCTGGACGGGGACTTATTGGGGTGCGTCGTCATCCGACCATCGGGGATAATGTAACAATATATTCCAATGCCTCTATTTTGGGAGGAGAAACCGTTATCGGCGATGGATGTATCATAAGTGGTAACTGCTTTATAACCAGTTCGGTTCCACCAGGAATGCGGGTAAGCAATGCTAAAGGAGAGTTGCAGATTATCCCGGATAGTAAATAGGGGTTAAAGTATTTATAGAGGCGAAGAACTTCAAAGAAAATACCAGCCAACAAGGTCCAGGAATGAGACATTGCTGACTGGTATTTTTTACTCTTTAAAAACATCCTTGTGGCGATTGATGATTTCCGCCATTAGCTTTTTGCCGTTGATATCCGGATGGAGACCATCGTTAGCGAAGCTTGGTTCCATAATGGTATGGGTACTATCGTAAAAATACGGTTCTAAATCGATATAATATGGTTTGGTTTTTATATAGGCATTAATTTTTTGCATCTTCAGATACCAGTTGGGATCCGTTGGTGTACGGAAGGCCAGCATGATATTAGCTGGATTTACTGGCGGCAGGGTCAACAATATTGGCCTGATATCGTTTGCCACACATTTTAGATAAATACCCTCCAAATCGTTGATTACGGTTTCAGCTGATATGGTAGGGGCCCTTAGGGAATTTGATCCGGTGAGAATTATGAGATTAACTGGCTTGATAGGTAGTACATCCCGGTCAAATCTTTCCAAAGAAGTGGTGGAGGTATCACCGCTTCGGCCAATGTTTATAGCTGGAAAATCTAAATATGTGGTATAACTGTATTCCATACTGGATGGGGAGAAGGACACCGCGCCGCCACCATGGGTGATACTATCACCAAATACAGCCACAAACGGTCTGGTGGTGATGGCTTCTACCTCAAAGCTGTCCGTATCGGAATATGCACCAATGGTTTCGCCTTTGTCGTTAATTGCCCGTACACGCCAATAGTACTTACCGGCGTAGTAGCGAGGGTACTCGTCATAGCAGCTAAAGGCACCAGTCACAACTTTTGACCAAGCTTTATGGGGTGTCGGTTGGGTGTTATTTTCTTCCACCGGCGGCTGGGCCATCAGCTCAACCTCATATTTATCCGCCCCAAACATAGGAATCCAATGGTAAACCGGATAAACCGGCTGCTTAAATTCTGGCATTACATCATAATTATTAAGTAATGGTTTATTAGGAATGGCTTTGTTTTTATCTATAACAATTGGCTCGGCGGTGGAAAATACTCCGATAGGTTCTTTACGAAGATTAAGGGCCCGTACACGCCAATATAGCTGCGGCACATTGGCATATGGCCGTAGGTCAAATTGTATGCCATTGGTAAAAACCAGCTGGGTAGAGGTTAAGTGATTTACCTTGGATAAAGTGGCGGTATTTTCCTGGTCTGGTGGTCCGGAAAGTATTTCCAGCTCGTAAAGAACTCCGTCAGGAACACTGTGCCAAACCAGATAAGGAATCACACTGGCTGGGTTATCAGCGGTGTACTTATAGATGGGGATTGGCCGTACCGGGTTGGTGTAATTCGGATTGGCCAGCATGATTTCATCTGAGGACACCTTACCAAACATACCATAGGCGGTTACTTTATAGTATGTTGGAATAGCCGTAGTTGGCACATCATAGGTATCGGAAAAAGTATATTCTGATTTTATATAATGGTAGTCTTCGCTGCCAGGAACCTTGCCTGTGGTTTTGGAATAGACATCGATTTTGTAAAAGCATGGATATGGATAGCGGGTCCAGCTCATGGTCATTTTACCATCAGTTTCACTAAAACTGGCTTCGATGGTGTAATTCTTTAAGTTAAACAGATCGGTTCTTTCAGTTAAATATATACATAGAGTGGTAAAACCAAATATCAGAATAAAAAATGATATAAAAAAAACAAATATTTTACGCATTAAATAATCACCTTAAAACAAAAAATGCCTAACAAAACATATTATACAATAAATTGATTTCAACAACAAACAAACCTTCAGATACTTCATGATGTAGTTCTTAAATTACTTTTCAAATAGAGATAATACTAGTATAATATAGAAGTTAGATTATATTAAAAAATGGAGAAGGATATAAATGGAAATCAATCAGGATTTTGTAGAGGATTTGAAACTGATTTTACCTCAGGAACAGTTTTATATAAATGAACCTATGTGTAATCACACAACCTTTAACATTGGTGGTCCAGCGGATTATTTGATTTTTCCGGCGAATATTGATCAGCTTACAGAGATTATTAAGCTACTGAACAAGCATGATATTCCTTTTACTATATTGGGCAATGGCTCCAATGTGCTGGTTTTGGATAAGGGAATCCGCGG
>CACZYN010000050.1 GCA_902785445.1 uncultured Anaerovibrio sp. | reverse complement strand
TTTTTTGCAAGGGATTTGTTTAAAAAAGATTATGGAAAAAGTGCCGGGATTAAAGCCGACCTTTTAATAACCAGGCTGCCAGATAAAAAGCCAGTATATTTACCGCGGACTTGATCAACAGGCCCGGGGCCGAGGCCAATCCTGCGGCCAGACTGTCGTATAAAAGGGCGCCAAACAGGGTATAGCCTGTGGTCATTATCAGGGAGCCGGTTACTAAAGCGATGAAGGTGCGGGAGGATTTCAGAATCCCCTCCATATCCTCCGCGTTGATGATTACGGCAAAGGACAGGGCCATGAAATATTTGATTAAAATTGTAGGCCCGATCCACAAAGGGAACCCTGCCAGCAAATCCGCAAAGGCTGAACCAATACAAGCAGCCCAGATTCCTTGTCGACGGCCAACTAACAGAATAATTAAAAAGATTGCGCCATCACCTAAGTGGGCATAGCCCAATGGTATAGGTATTTTCGGGATAAAGGTCAGCAAAAAGACCACTGTGGCCATAACGGCGGTGAGACACATTTCTTTGGCTGTCCAGCGTTGGTGAGAAATTGAGGGATTATTCATGTTGCATACCTCCACTTCGACCTATCGAAAAGATAGGTTATATAAATTTAAACATAATTATACATCCTGTGGAGGATTTGTCAACATATTATTACAGTTCTGTGCCCGCACGGATTTCCGTAATAATATTCTTAGCATCTACCACAAAGGACATTTCCACTGCGGAGTGGGGGGCAGTATAGCAGTAGTAGGTCTTGCCACTGATATGCACCACATCTCCGCTGCCAAATTTTTGGACGACTTCCTGGTAAGGGGTGCCCACCCGAATGCCGCTAGGGGTAGCCAGGGAATTGTCCTTGAGCGCAAAGCCGGTAACGTTGATGTCTTTTTCCGGAATATCATCCCCGGTCATATAGCGGCCAGTGACGGAAAAATTCTCCGAATATATGTAGGTAACCACATGAATCCAATTATCGGCAAACTCCTTCTTGTCCATTGGTTCGCCGTAGACCTCCTGAACATAGCCTAGAGTGCAGCCAGGGCCTACGCCTCCCACATACATTTCCTCCCGGGTCATGCTGTGGGCCAAGGCCACCGATGATACCAACAGACTTAAAAATACAAAAAATGCTATAAGTTTTCCCTTGCCAACCATTTTGCCTCTTCCTTTCCATATAAATGTACAGAAATAATTTCTTATGTATAGTCTATCTTTCCACATTATATAGAAATATCCTGCTAAACTTGGGAATTATACCTCTGGAATAAAAGGGTTTTTGCCCCAGCAAAGGGAATAGATTATCCATTAGGTGTAAGAGGAGAGGATGGGATATTTAATGACTGATAAAAGAGAGGGAAAAATTAGCATGCGAGTGCTGGCCTGTCGGAAATGCCGGGCTCCCATGTATCCGGACATGGAAAAGGGTGGTATGTATTGTGCCTATTGTGGCGAGCTTCTGCCCTTTGCCCTGACGGAAGCGGATTTCGTCCCGGGCGTAACCTTTCGCCACCAGCCCTTGCAGGTAGTAGACGGCTATTTAAAGCTGGGCCATGTGGCCATTATGGACAAGGATGCCTTGCAGCCACCACCAGCGGCGGAGTGGTATATGCGGCGAAAAAGGCTGGAGGACAAAATTCGTGAATATGATGCAGCGGCTCTGGATGCCATTAATGATACAGCCTATATTGAGATGACTTGCCCCCATTGCGGGAAGAAGCTGACCTCACGGCTGACGGATAATATTTTCACCTGCTCCCACTGCGGGCAGAAATTTGGTGAGTTTGACCAGTTGACTACCGGGGATTTTGATGCTGAACTGATTGTGGGGCGGAAATATAATTTTGATGGCAAATGCCTGCCCTTTGACATAAATCCCACTGCGGCCCGGCAGGCGGTCAGCTCCTTGGTGCGCCAGTACAGAGATGACTTTGAGGGGGACGATATAGAAGCCCGGGCAGAGAGAGAGCTGATTGCGGCCTATGTTCCCGTCCAGCTGGCGGATTATCGTTGGAAGGTCCAGGTAAGCTCGGAACGGGGCACTTTCTGGTTTTATCAGGAGTGCCTGAACTGGGCCTGGACCTGTACGTTGATGTTTGACTGGTATCAGCTGGAGGAGCTGGCCCCGTGGGACTACGGGAAGATTTCCATTATGAAGCCGGCTTATCTGGAGGGGAATGTGCGGCTCTTTGCTTCCCAGAATCTTGGCGAATGGCAGGCGGCCATTCCAAGGTATGTTTTGCAAAAGAAAATTCCTTATTGGCTGCAGGAGAAGCTGGACATATGGCAAAGTAAGATTTTGCAAGCCTCCCACGACCTGCGTAAGCATAAATTTGCCTTTTTGTTGCTGCCAATTTATTTTTTGGATTGTCAACCATGGGCTGGGGAAAATGACCGGCAAATCCGGGTGATGGTCAATGGTCAGACCGGCAAGGCATCCGCCATGATTTTAAGCCATCGGGAAAGGGATATTATCCGCACGGCCGAGCCAATAAAGCCCTATGTATTCAGCAAAGGGGGAGAGCGGACCATTCTGTCGCCCCCTGTACCGGTGAATTACGTGAAAGCTCCTTTCCTCCATGAACTGGTAAGAATGTAAAATATTAGACATCGGTTGACGCTTTCAATAAATAATGCCATAATTGATGGGTAATGCATAAAAATTTAGTATAGGAGCATATTTATTATGAAGTCAACCAACTATGGCTCATTGGCGTGGTTCATCATCCCGTCCCTGTTGGGCATTCTGCTGTTCATGATACCGATTCAGTTCGAGGGGAGCTGGACCATCGTTGTCAAGGTTCTGGCGGATATGATTAACAAGGCCGTTGGCGAATATCTGCCGATTCTCTGTGCCATCATTATCAGCATATCGGCCTTGCTGGGCATCGCTGCCCTGAAGCGGCCCTCCTTTATTACCAGCTATCCCCTGATAGAGACTACCTTCTCTACCACTATGGTGTGGATCATCATTCGTACCTTGGGGGCCATCTTTGTCTGGCTGACCTTCCTGGGGATTGATGCCGAGGAGGGCAATGAGGGACTAATTCACATGATTACCTCGGCGGATGCCGGCAACTTCGTTCTCAATGAGTTGCTGACGGTGCTGGTTATCATCTTTTTGTTGGCGGGACTGCTTTTGCCACTGCTCTTGGATTTCGGCTTGCTGGAGTTTATTGGGGCCATGTTGACGAGGGTAATGCGTCCGCTGTTTACCATTCCTGGCCGTGCTGCGGTGGACTGTATCACCTCCTGGATTGGTGACGGTACTTTGGGGGTTATGCTGACAGTAAACCAATATGAGCGGGGGTATTATTCCAAGCGGGAAGCGGCAATTATCGCCACAACCTTTTCCGCAGTGTCCATTACCTTCAGTATTGTGGTGCTGGCCCAGGTGGACCTCATGGTATATTTTGGTGCTTACTATTTGCTTATCTGTCTGATTGGCGTGGCTTGTGCCTTGTTGCTGCCCCGCATACCGCCTCTGTCTAGAATTAAGGATGATTATCTGGTGCCTGGTCGGGCCATGGGTGAAACTATTCCGGAAGAATATTCCTCTTCCTGGGAATATGGCCTTGCGTTGGCCCGTCAGCGGGTAGGGGAACACCAGGGCGTTGGGCAGTTCCTGGAAAATGGCATCCGCAATGCCGCTGGCATGTGGTTCGGCGTTTTGCCGGTGGTTATGTGCATCGGTACCTTGGCTCTGGTGCTGGCCAATAATACTACGATATTTGATACTTTGGGACAGCCATTCCTGCCATTGCTGCAATTCCTGGATATCCCTGAGGCGGCTGCCGCTTCCAAAACCATGATTGTAGGCTTTACGGATATGTTCACCCCTTCTATTATCGCGGCGGAGGCTATTGCCAGCCCTATGACGCGGTTTATTGTGGCGGTGATTTCCGTTACCCAGCTCATCTATCTCTCTGAGGTGGGGGGCCTGATTTTGGGGTCGAAAATCCCGGTAAATCTTTTGGAGCTGTTTATCATCTTTTTGGAGCGGACCATTATCAGTTTGCTGATTGCGGCTCCGGCAGCCCATTTGATTTTTTCCTAAATAATAATATTGTTTCCAGACAAACTAAAAGAGGCTTGCAGCAGCAAGCCTCTAATTTTTTCCATGGTCGGGATGACAGGATTCGAACCTGCGACACCTTCGTCCCGAACGAAGTGCGCTACCAAACTGCGCTACATCCCGATAATACACATTAGTATTATAACGCAATTGTTCAAATTTTTCCTTAAAAAAAAGGAAAAATATTCATCTTAGCGTTTCGTTGAATTATAACCGATTTTCGACATAACGCAATTGTTCAAATTTTCCCTTTTGGCGTTTCTATTTACGATTACAATTTTTTTTGTTGTAATACATCATGCTATCTGCATTATGGAAAATATCTGCAATGGCAGTGTCACCGGTAAAGAATTCATAACCAATTGACACGGTTGGCAGGGAAGGTTCTTTTTTGCGCAGATCGCTTAAAATATTACAAAATCGTTTATTTAGTTTGGTGACGGAAGATTCGTTATGAACTTTATCTTTATTGAGGATAACGCAAAATTCATCGCCGCCGATACGATAGCAAAGACCGTGGGAATGGTAGCAAAGCAGGAGTGCTTTGGAAATCTTTTTTAATACTGTATCACCATAAGCATGGCCGTAGGTATCATTTACTTCTTTGAACTTATCTATGTCGAATATGATAATAGCTGTGCGGTTTTTTAGCTTTGTCACCTGAGTATCGTATGCATGTCGGTTTAGGAGCTTTGTGAGACCATCGCACTGCACCACCAATTCTATATAATATATGTAGAAAAGCACGCAACAGGTGGCAACCGATAGCCAGGCGGTCAGGATGTCACCATCTATTATATTAGCACCAATACCGACAAACAGTGAACTGAAAGCGGCAATCAGAGAACTTATATTGCGGTTTTGATAGCGCTGGCTGAAGAAATAGGCTTCAACAAACATTACGATAATCGCCGAAGCATAGCAGGCAATGTAGATGAAGTAATAATCCCCCCGACAATAGTTATTTGCATCATCAATATAGAAAATGTATCCGGTCCGAATGGAGATAAATTCCAGCAAGGCGTGTCCCAGGAGAAAGAAAAAAACAATCCGCCCATGTTTGATGTTGCCAATTGCGTATACCCACAGGACAACAATTGATGGGGCCAAGCTGAATTCTGTAAAGATAAACAGTCCATGCAGCCAAGCCGGAATCACCGAGCTGCCATTAGCCGCATAGGTCAGCCATTCCATTATTGAGGTGAGTACAATAACAAAAAAGCTGATACGAAATCCCCTTCGGGTGTTTTCTGTAACTATATTTGAATTGTTGATGTGTACTATCATGATTATGCTGAGCATAACGGTAATTAGTACCACAGTTGTATAGGTTGACATAACTGCTCCTGAAGTGAATAATTTCGAATACTATATAGTGGAGTGATGGTAATAAAAACGGGCTTGCGTGCACAAGCCCCGGTTGTTGCTTTTTGCATTATAGGAAATCACCATCCACGCCCTTGGCCAAAGCCTGACGCTGTAACTCAAAAATATAGTTTATTAGTTTATTTTGAATCGTGCGATTAATGTTTAAAAACTTTACACCAATTTGGTAGACCTTCTCCCCGCGCACATCTACTTCACTGCAGCGGATGACACGGCTCATAAAGGTTGCCAAACCTACTCCTGGTATTTCGTTAACTTCCACGGCTACCTGGCTGCCAACCGCCAATGGCCTATATAGTGAGAAGCATAGTCCGGCACCGCTCATATCGATGGTGCTGGTGATAATCATGGGCTCCCGGACGCCCTCTTCGTTGACTGGGCGCACCACCAGAGCCTGGGAGGTTTTGATGCGCACAAAATCCCTGTATTGGATTTTTTCTACCTCGTCAGGCTTGGAAACAAAGCATACAGGAATGTTATCTTCCCCGCCGTTTTGAAACTCCACTTCGAAGAGATAATAACACTGCTCTCCAAAGGCTCGGCAGCATATTTTCGTCCCCGGAGTCATAAACAAGGGACGCTGCTGTTCATCCATAGGCATAGCCAAGACCAGGCTGGACTCTGTGATATCTTCCAGACGACTGAAATAAGGCCGCTCGTAATACGATAGGGAAACTTCTATTCGTTGCCCAAGCTTTAAAACCGTATTGGCTTTAACATAAACGGGTTTCATCATCATAGTATCACCTTCAAACAAGACAAGCCCTTAGACTATTTTTGAGTAGGCATAATGATTCATTAAGATAAATTTAATTAACAACACTATTATATAAAGAGTGGCATTTTTAGACAATAAAATGTAAAAAATATTTAAAAAATGAGTATTTTCAGGATATTTCCAGCAAAATGCCAGCTAATTTCCATATTTGCAGTTTAGAATATTAAACAAGATAGGCCTATGAAATGAATTTAAAAGCAGGAGGTAATTTTTATGAGAAAATTAATAGTATGTGTTTCCGCAATGGCGGTTATGATATTTAGCAGTATGGCAATGGCGTCTGTGGCACCTCAGGAGGATGGAGCTGCCCCAGTGCAGGGATCTGTTGTTACCGAGGATAAGGCTACTGAAGGAAAGGGAGCTGTAGTTACCGAGGAAAAAGTTACTGAGGAAAAGGCTACTGCAGGAAAAGGCGTGGAAACTCCGGTAACTGGCGGCTGGAATACCGCTGGTATGTCGGAAATCCCTCAGGATGTATTGGCAGTGTACAGCAAAGCTGTAAGCGGTATTGATGGAGCAGAATTTAAGCCTGTGGCATATTTGGGTAGTCAGGTGGTGGCAGGCAAGAATCATTGCCTTCTTTGCCAGATCAAGGAGGCTTCCACCGGCGACAACCCAGCCTATGCCCTTGTGTATATAAATGAGGATTTGCAGGGGAACGGTAAAATTACTAATGTAGTAAAATTTGATATAGGCGAATTATCAGGTAAATAACTTTTAATATAGGAATGGGACGCATAGGGATATGCGCCCCATTTTTTGTCATAAAATAAATTAATCACCTAAAACCTTTTTTACCCGGGCCTGAACCTCCTGGGCATTGTAGAAAGGCTTCTTCCAAAACTCCACAGCGCCCATTTCCAGCACCCGCTGCTCCATTTGCACCTGGGCACTCATAACTATTACGGGAATATCCTTGGTGGCCTCATTCCCTTTCAGCTGTTCCAGAATATCCAGCCCATTGGCTTCCGGCAAAACAAGATCCAAGATAATCAGAGATAAGGAAGCAGCGTGCTTTTCTAACATTTCCGCAGCCTGTTTATCGTCATAGGCATTGAGTATTTCGTAGGATTCCAGCATTCTGCCCAACAGTATCTGATTTACCTCGGCGTCATCAATGATTAGAATTTGCTTTTTCATGGGAAGTCACCGCCTAATATCAATCTGCTTAATCGAGTTTCATCCTTGCCTTGTTAGTATTCCATATTGTTATAAAAAATCCTGCTTTTTTGTGTTAGTATTATATCTTCAGAAAATTTGCTATAGATAATGGGGATTGGTATAATAAAACGATGTGGTTTTATATATTATAGATGTGAAAAGAGGAATATCCAATGCGAGTAAAGCGCAGACGGCGCCGCAATTATAATCGTTTATATATAATGGCAGCAGTTATTTTGTTAGCAGTGGCTGGTTGGGCTGCTTATTATTTTTGCCCTTGGTCGGTGGCGGAGGAGCCAGAAAATCCTTCTGGTATTGCCAGCAATCAAAACGTGGTTCATATACTTCTGATGGGGGTGGACCGGCGCAATGATGATGTGGGGCGCAGTGATACCTTAATGGTATTGACGGTGAATAAGGACAAGGGAACGGCAGAGATTATGTCGGTACCCCGGGATACGCGAGTGCAGATTGAAGGCCATGGCTACGATAAAATCAATCATGCTTATCCATACGGTGGTCATCAGCTGACCCAAAAGACCGTGGAAAAGTTGCTGGGAGTTCCTATGGATTATTATGTATTGGTGGATCTGACCAGCTTTGAGGAAATAATTGATGCCCTGGATGGCATTGATATTGATGTGGAAAAGCGCATGTATTATGAGGATCCTTGGGATGACCATGGGGGCCTGGTGATTGACCTTTATCCTGGTATGCAGCACATGACCGGAGAAAAGGCTATTCAGTATGTGCGGTATCGGGATGGCGAAGGGGATATTGGTCGTATCGGTCGCCAGCAGCATTTTATGCGGGCTGTGCTGACCAAGATGCTGACCCCGGGAACCTTGCCGAAGCTGCCGAAAATTATTGAGGCTATGCGCAAGACCTTGGATACAGATATGCCATTGTCGGAGATGCTGTCCTTGGCTAATCTGCTGCCACAGGTGAAGGAGCATGGACTGGCTTCGGAGATGCTGCCAGGCACGCCGGCCTTTTTGGCGGATGTGAGCTATTGGTTGCCGGATATTATGTCCATTCGGGAAATGGTGGCCCAGAATATGGAGACCAGCCTGGATGACAAGGCGAAAGCCATGGCAACGGATTTGAAAAAAGAATATGAAGCCTCCTTGCCGGCTGGTATCGTTAATTTGAAGGAAGAAAGCAGCGGCAAAAAATCCCAGAGTGAGAAAAATACTGCGGATAAGGAAACACAGGTAGCCAAGGAAGAAAAGACCGAGAAAAAAGCCAAGCCAAAAATGGCGGAAAGCCCGGGACATATTTCGGTGCTGGTTATTAACGACAGTGGTATTAACGGAGCCGGTGCCAAAATGGTCAACAAGCTCATGGAAAAGGGCTTTAATGTGACCGGGGTGGATACAGGCAACAAATCCGATCGGGAGCATACCATTATTGTTACGGACAGTACCAATGTAAACTGGTTCTATGGCATGCCGTTTTCCTGCACCATTATGGATGGAGCTGACCCGATGGAGGCTGTGGTGTACGTGGGGAAGGATTTTGAATAAGCATGGGAACAATAAAGGTTGAAGGACTGAGTAAGGCCTTTGGAATAGAAGAACTGTTTAATGATGTGAGCTTCGAAATTAAACGGGGTGACCGGGTAGGCTTTGTGGGGGCTAACGGCGCCGGCAAGTCGACCTTGATGAAGTGTCTGTTGGGCCAGGAGGAGTATGATGGGGGGATTATCAGCATTGATAGTGCCGATACCATTGGCTACGTGGAACAGCAGGCGGATATGGCGGGGGAACTGACCCTGTATGAGGAGCTGAAAAGTGCCTTTGGGGATGTTTTGGCTTTGGCGGCGGCCAAGGAAGCCATGGAGGCGGAGCTGGCGGTCAATCATGATGAGGAAAAGCTGGCTCAATATGGCCGTCTGGTGGAGCGTTTTGAGCATCTGCAGGGCTATGATTTTGAGAGCAGTATTCGGCGGACGGCCTTTGGCCTGGGCTTTGCCGAGGAGGATTTGGCCCGGCAGGTGGCCCATTTTTCCGGTGGCCAGAGGACCAGAGTATGCTTGGCCAAGGCCTTGCTGCGGGAGCCGGATTTTCTCTTTTTGGACGAGCCTACCAACCATTTGGATATAAACATGATTGAGTGGCTGGAAAACTTTTTGCAAAGCTATGCTGGCGGGGTGTTGATTATTTCCCATGACCGGTTTTTCCTGGACAAGGTGACCAATCGCATCATTGAGATGGATAACAAGCAGGTTACCACCTATGAGGGGAATTATTCCTACTACATGAAGGTGCGGGAGGAACGGCGGGCAGCCCAGCTCACGGCTTACGAAAAGCAGCAGGCCTACATAAAAAAGACGGAGGATTATATCCGCAAATACAAGGCGGGTATTAAATCCAAGCAGGCCCGGGGCCGGCAGAGTCAGCTCAATCGGCTGGAGCGCATCGTCAAACCAGCGGAGACGGCGGCCTTTAATTATTTTGCCTTTAATGCCCCGACAGAATGCGCCCAGCGGGTGGCCGAGCTGGAGGATGTTTCCTATAAATTCCCTGATCGGAC
>CACZYN010000049.1 GCA_902785445.1 uncultured Anaerovibrio sp. | reverse complement strand
GAACCAGTTCTTCCAAGGTACGGTCATCAACCTTACCAGTGCCAAAGGTCTCAACCATAATAGAAACAGGATGTGCTACGCCGATAGCATAAGCAATCTGTACCTCGGCCTTATCAGCCAAACCGGCAGCAACAATATTTTTAGCCACATAACGGGCCGCATAGGCACCAGAACGGTCCACCTTTGTTGGATCCTTACCGGAGAATGCACCGCCGCCATGACGAGCCATACCGCCATAGGTATCAACAATGATCTTACGGCCAGTAAGACCACAGTCACCCTGTGGACCACCAATAACAAACTTACCAGTTGGATTAATGAAGTACTTGGTCTCATCACTTAACAGCTCGGCAGGGATAACCGGCTTAACCACATGTTCAATCAAATCCTTGCGAATTTGCTCCAAAGTCACGTTTTCATCATGCTGAGTGGAGATAACAATGGTATCAACTGCTACAGGCTTACCATTTTCGTAAGCTACAGTAACCTGGGTTTTGCCATCTGGACGGAGATAAGGCAAAGTACCATTTTTACGAACTTCTGCCAAACGACGGGAAAGACGATGAGCCAACGCAATAGGAGTAGGCATAAACTCCGGAGTCTCATTGCAGGCATAACCAAACATCATACCCTGGTCGCCAGCGCCTGTAGCCTCATCATCACCTTCACGTACCTCCAGGGCCTTGTCTACACCCTGGGCAATATCTGGTGACTGCTCGTCGAGGGAAATAAGAATACCGCAAGTTTCAGCATCAAAACCATACTTAGCCCGGGTATAACCAATCTTTCTGACTGTATCACGAACAATTTTGGAAATATCAACATAGCAATCGGTGGAAATTTCACCGGCAATATGCGCCTGACCAGTAGTAACCATAGTCTCACAAGCAACACGACCGTATGGATCCTTGGCTAAAATCGCATCAAGAATGCTATCAGAAATCTGATCAGCCATTTTGTCCGGATGTCCTTCAGTAACCGATTCGGAAGTAAACAATAAACGCTTACCCATTAAAATGCCTCCTTTAAGCAAAAAACAATTTATCTGAACAACCTCATCCACCGTAAACGGTCCTCCGACGGAGCCCTGCTCCTAGTACCCTTGGGTGCTTCCCCAAAGGGGAAGGCAAGTCTATTTGCATAAAAAAACTCTCTGCCTAGAGAGAGTTCACAAAATCTCTCATCTCTTGGCATACCGCCATCAGGAATTAGCACCGTTTTGATCTATAATCAATGGTTGCCGCAGCTTCGTTGGGCCAGTCCCTCCACTGCTCTTGATGAGTTCATATTCAGTTTACAGATTAATGTTATGCTATATCCTAAAAAATGTCAAGCCTTATACTATTCCATCTCAATTATTTATACGCCTGATAATCCAATGGCTTAGAACATCCCCACTGTCTAGCTATTTTTTCAAAGGACCTACGTTGAACAGTTTTAAATATAAAAATCAATAGTATCTTAAGTGGCAGCGGAAATACTTCGAAACTGGTAAATTTTCGGCAGGCCGAAGCAAAAAAATTACCATCCTGGCCGAAGATTTGCCCCATTTTTCTGTAAGGGGCAGTAAGCTTATCCCGCTCTTTTCCCTCGGAAAATCTGATACTGAAATTATCCCCTTTTACTAATGTACCCCCATATTCACAACCTAGCTGCTCAGCCAATATTTGTAAATAACGTTCCCCGCACCGCAGCTGAGCTCCTTCCGCAAAGCCACTTTGCAAAATAAAGGACAGCTTGGTACGGGAATCCTTTTTCGGCAGTGTTTCCAAAAATTCCATCAATAAGCCCGGCACACATTCCACATAAAGAGGCAAAGCGATGATAATATTGTCGTTATCACAGAAAGCTTCTCTGGCCTTGTCCCACTGGCAACGATCTGATACTTCGTAAATATCAAAGCTTCCTCCCTGTTCCCTAAAGCCAGCGGCAAACTTTTCAATAATTTTATCCGTATTACTGTACTTTTTTACTCGTGGACTGCCATTAATTATCACTGCATACATGCTGCCACCTCCTCCCATTCAGTCACTTTATATACCCCAAGGGATTTGCTGTCCAAATTCATGGTGCAGCGATCACTCCAGCTTTGTAAAAAATCCCTATCAGCTTCTCCCTGATAAATCAGTCCTAAATCCGTACGGGTATCATAGCGCATTATGTGTCGCATCTGGTCTCCCCGAAATTCAAGATATATATCCAATATAGGCACTATTCGGTCAAAGATTTTCTTGGCCCGGTGATTGAGAAAACCCAGCTTTGTATCGGCAATAACCCATAATTGATCTGCATGGACTATTTTCCGAAGAATTTCCCCATAATCATCCTTCTGCACACATACCCCCGGGTCCTTAAGCCAGCAATGTCCACAACCTATGCAATGTCCTATATTCATGTTATAGGCTTCGATAACTTCAAAATCTGCCCCCTTCATCTGAAGGCGATTATGCAATTTTTCAGTAATCTCAACATTTTCCGTGGTATTAACAATCAGAATCATCTTTAGCCCCCAGATTAACAAGTCAGCCCTTCAGATTATCTATCGCCTCATCACAATGCTCATGAATCATTTTGACCGTTTCGCAGCCCACCATTTCCGGGCAGTCACCACAGGTTTCAAAGCCTTTATTATGAACGCATTTGCGGATCTCACACATCTCACTGCAATAATGAAATTTTATTCCATCGGCCCGACAGCCTTCGCAATTAATCCATTCCGGTTTTATGAGATGGTTATTCATTTCCGTCCATTCCTTGGCGGTCTTTTCCCGCAAGGCATCATCATCATTTTTGGTGGCGATGTACGCTCCACATTGTTCACAATCCAGTCCACAACAACCAATCAGTACACGCATAATTAATCCTCCCCTAAATCGCCCAAACTCATTTCTTAACTAATTCCCGAAAAATCGCATCCCGGTTGTATTTTCCCTCCGGCAGTCCGGGAATTTCCTTGTAGGCCTTGCAAATAGACAGGCTTATTTCCGTGAAAATCCTGCTGATTTCCTCGTCAGTGTACGGACAATCATCAGTAACAATCAAAGTAGCTATACTGAAGGCCACCAGCCACAAATCCCGGAAATAACAATCCGCCATATTAGCAGTAATATTGTATATTTTCATTAGGGAGTCCCGCACTAAATCCTGGGAAAAATGTAACGCCTCCATGGCTCCGCCGACAACTCCGTTGGGCTTCGTGAGAAAGAGCAGCTTATATAGCTCCGGCTCTTCCTTGGCAAACAGGACATACTGCTGCCCTACGCCTAAAAAGGGCACTGGTCCTGCCAAACCTGCCTGAACGTATTCACGGTAGCTTACCTTAGCTTGGTTATAAACCTCTCGTTTAAGCTGTTCAATAGTATCAAACCAGGTAAATATCGGCCGAGTGGATACTTTAAGCTCCCCGGCCACTTCCCGGGCTGTTACAGCTTCAATACCCTTTCGGCGTGTAATATTTACCGCCGCCTCAATTATTTCTTCCTTGTGAAATTTTACCTTAGGTGGCATACCTAATCCCTACTTCCTTTCAAATCATGTTTCGGTGATATAGCCTCGGTTTATGCGGAAATGTATATTGTTTTCCAGCCAGCTGTCCAAAAAATTCATCTGGGCATCCGTATGAAACCAGTGCTCTCCCTCCGGCATTACAGTGAGTCCGGCATCATGGGTATCGGCAAAATCCTTAATAGTTTCCAGAGATGTCAATTTATCATTTTCACCGTACAAAATCTTGGTTGGTACTGTCCACTTAATGGGATGACTGCGCACATAGGACAGATACTTCCAGGACAAATCTTCACCAAAATCCGTATGAATTATTTCCTGTTCCCGCAGTTCATCCTCCGTTACATTGGCCCAAGTCATCATGTCACTTATCAGCTTGTCCATGTTAACTATAGGGGAAATAAAATAAGCCTGTTTTACCAATCCCTCTAATTCAGCATTCATGCTGAAAAATGCACCTATACTGTTGGCTATTAATATTATATTGTCATAATAACCCTTAAAATTTTCCACCGCCTTGGCAATTTCCCGACCTGTTTCCCAGGGAGTAAAGGTCTGATAGTCCAACCCCATCACCTCACAGTGGGGAAAAAGTGCCTCATAATGCTGACTTTCTTCAGCATTACCCCCTTTGCCGTGAATATATAGCACTAAATCTGGCATTTCTGTCACCTCGCAATATAGCCTAATAACTAATTTACATAAAATCATATGTTGTGTAACATTTGTTATGTAACATATGTAATGATATATTAACTTACATTATTTGTCAATAGTTACATTATATTGTCATCACCTAGAGATAATGATACAATATATAGCAAACCATTTATTTAAAATCATTTATTTGTAAAAGGATGTGCGACTTTTGGATACATATCACCCCATACTTATCTTTACAGTTATTTTTGTTTTGATTTTGATAAATGCCTTCTTCTCCATGGCGGAAACGGCTTTAACCGAAAGTCATAAAAGCCGTCTGGAAAAAATGTTAGATGACGATGTGGCCGGAGCCAAAGCAGCGCTGGAACTATTTGAGGCGCCTGAACTGGCCTTTGTAGTAGTACAAATTGGCATTACTCTAATTAGTATATTGCTTGGCGTAGCCATCAGTGTGTTGTTGGCCCCAGTAATCGACGAATACATCATTCTTATTCCATATCACGAATCTCTTTCGTTGATTATCAGTATTGTGGCCATGACCTACCTAACCCTCCTCATTTCGGAGTTCCTCCCCAATTCCTTTGCCCGTCGCAAACCAGAGGAAACCCTGATAAACTGTCAGGGAACCTTGCGGACTCTGATCCATATTTCCCGACCTTTTACGGCCATACTAGGTGCTTCAGCAAGCTTTTTGCTTAGCTTCTTCGGTATAAATTTAAAATATGAGGATCCCGTTACTGAAGATGAGGTAAAGGATTTAATAGAACAAGGAACTGAAGACGGTACTTTTGAAAAAACCGAGCAGGATTTGGTGGACCGGGTATTTCATATGAGTGACCAGACAGCGTACTCCCTTATGACTCCTCGTACCCAAATGATGTGGCTGGATATTAATGATTCTCTGGAACACAATTTAGATTTAATTAAAAATTCCACCGAATCCATTATTCCTGTTGGCAAAGACAGCCTTGATGATTTCTGCGGTGTTATCTATACTAAGGATATTTTAAATGCGGCTCTGGATAATCTCTCCCTGGATTTGGAGCAATTCATCCGCAAGCCAATGTTTATTCCACGCTCCATGGAAACCTTCCGGGTACTGGAGCAGTTCAAGGAAACGGGTATTCACGAAGCCGTTGTCCTGGACGAATACGGTGGCGTTATCGGCTTTATAACTTTGCAGGATATCCTTATTGAGCTCATTGGAGATACCAATAACGTAAATGAACAGGAACACATGCATATTGTTCCCAAAGAGGATAATGTTTGGTATATTGACGGCCTGTGTTCCATTGATGATTTCAAGGAAAAATTCGATATTGACGAGCTTCCTGATGAGGAGCAAGATCATTATCAGACCATGGGTGGCTTTGTTACAGCCCTTTTCGGTTATATACCTAAAAAGGGTGAAACAATTGAATGGGATGATTTTATCTTCGAAATTATCCGTTTGGACAAATATCGAATTGATAAAATCATCTGTACGCAAAAAGAAGAGTTACCGACGGAAATTGAATAGTTATAGTAAATAAGAAGGACCTGTCCGTTAAGCATCGGACAGGTCCTCGTTTTTGTACTGTTAGTCTATATTTTAGTTACCTTTTATTTTCTTTCCTAAATCATCAAAAAATGATTTAGATATACGGCCAAATATGCCTTGCTGACCATGCCGGGAATCTTTACGCTCCCGCAGCTCATCTCGGGACATTATCAGCTTATCGGTTTTAGTATCATGTACATCAAACTTCACCCGAACAGTGGATGTATAGATTGTTTCCGCAGGATGATAAACCGGCACAGTATCATAGTATTTTTCCTCGACCCAAGAACCATCAGATCGTTTTACTCTTCTGGTACGAGTCACAGTTTCCCAACTGGTATAGGCTTCCCGAATATAATAATCATTGTGCCATTTTAATAGCTCCGCCTTAACATAAATATCAGCGGAACTCAAAGGATGCAATATGGAATCGTTGTCTGGTCGCCTTACCTTATATGGTGGCCGGGCGGCTGTTTTCAAGTATTCCTCCAAAACAACTTTTTCCGACAGGTCACTTTCCATTTCCTCAGTATCCACAACGTCAATATCATAAATTATTGCTTGTTGGACCTTGGTAAAATCATAGGATTTGTCCGCCCAATCTACTTTTTCTGCCTGGGTGGTCAAGGGACACAGGAAAATTAGCAGAAACATTATGCCACTGATAAGAGGGTTTAAAACTCGAAACATGATAAATCCTCCTTTTAAAGAAACGTAAGCAAACTATGATCCAATATTACTTTTATGCCGAGGATGAGCATTGACAATTTCAATGGCCTCAGCAACCTGTTTAATAATCTCTACCTCATACTGCCGGCTCATTCCTTCAACCCGGGCAAAAATCTGTCCCTTTTCCGTGGATACATATTTGGGCGGGAGATGATTCAAAGCCAATATGGCTACATCCCGCTTACACTCCTCACAAAAGCAATATCCTGGGTACTGGGGTATCATAGCGTCAATTTTTGCTATAACACAATCTTCCATAAAATTCTTTAATTCCATCCTTGAATAGCCTCCTGGTTATCCCCCAAAATAACAAATTTCGTACAATATTAATTTCTAACCATATCTATACACGAAATCTTATTAAATTTTCGTCCTTGAGACTAAATGAACTGAGATTTCATGGTAAGTAACTTTTAACCTTCTCATATTACCATATAATTACCCGGTTAAGCAATTCAATTTTTTGCTATTTTATACATCCCAGAATATTAAATTTCCAGAGCTTCCTTGGCCAGCTTATCCGCCAATTCGTTGCCCTCCACACCGGTATGGCCCGCCACCTTTACAAACTGAAACAAATCCCTTCGCTGTTGCATAAACTGGGCATAGGCGGTGGTTAATGGGGTATTGGTTTTCCAATTACCCAGGGCCCATTCCGAAAGACCGCTGTAATCATGACAAATAGTTATTTTTTCTACTCCCTGAGCTTCCGCCCAAAGAACCGCCTGCTTAGCCCCTTCGATTTCCCCGGCCACATTATGCAGCTTGGCGGCCTCTTCAGAAGTACCTCGTCCCTTATCCGTAAAGATTAACTCCCCATCATGGTAAATGGCCATGCCCCAGCTGTATTCCCCATTGAAATAGGAGCCATCCACATAGGCCACAAAGCCATCTGCAGGTGCCACCAGGACTTCTTCATCATTCATATAGGCTTCAGCTTCCCCTTGGGTCACAAAGCCTTTGAATTTAGCCCCCTTGTAGCCGGTAGTCTGTTTTTGACAATCGGCCCAAGTGGTATAAATTCCCGGTACCCGGCCTTGCTTAACAGCATAAAACTTCTTCTGCGCCATTATCTATTCACCAAATCCATAGCCACTTCCTGAGCTTCGTGGAGAATGCGCTCCTCATCCAAGGTAAGAACCTCACCCTTGGCCATGATAACCTTGCCATTACACAGCACTGTATCCACTGAGCTGGAATTAGCTGAATATACCAACAGGGAAACCAAATCATGGCGTGGACACCATTCCGTCCGATTCATATCATAGAGGACAATATCCGCCTTATAGCCTGGTTCCAGCTTACCTACCTTATCCAGAAGCAACGCCTTAGCACCATTTTCTGTGCCCAGCTTCAAGGCTTCCTTGGCAGGAACAGCCAATGGATCCAGTTCATTTACCTTGTGGAGCATAGCTGCCAACCGCACTTCCTCCAACATATCCAAATTATTATTACTGGAGGCACCATCAGTACCCAATGCTACATTCACGCCTTCTTTAATCAGCCGCGGCACTGGGGATACACCACTGGCCAGCTTCATATTGGAGCCTGGATTATGAATAGCCGATATATTGTGCTTCTTAATAATGGCAATATCCTCATCATCCAGCCATACACAATGGGCTGCTATAGATGGAAAATCAAAGAGACCAGTATCCTCAATATACTTAAAAGGCCGTTTGCCATACTGTTCCTGAATCTGCTTGATTTCCGCCTGGGTCTCATTCATATGAATGTGAATTGGAATATTATGCTTGGCTGCTAATTCCCGGGCATAGGCACAAAACTCCGGCGGGCAGGTATATGGGGCATGTACACCCATCATAATAGTAATAAGCCCATCACCAGCTCCATGGAAATTCTCATATAAATTCACATTATCTTCCAAAATCTGTCGACCAGCCGGGAACAAACCAATAGCTCCCCGGGCAATTACGCCACGAATACCAGCCTGAATGGTGGCTTCAATTACACTTTCCATATGGGGCCCATACATATCTGCAAAAGCCGTGGTACCAGTTTTAATCATCTCCAGGAGAGCCAGTTCACCGCCAACCCGGATATCCTTTTCCACCATCTTGGCTTCTGTCGGCCAAATGCGGTTATTTAACCAATCCATCAGCTCCATATCATCGCCGTAACTTCTCAGCATGGTCATGGATGCATGGGTATGACCATTAACAAAGCCCGGAACCGCAAAATGATCCTTTCCCTCTATAGTCTGATCTGGCGCAAAATCAGCTGGTATAGCCCCAATTGCCTTAATCAAAGTATCTTCAATCGCAATATCTGCCACTTTAACAGTATAATCAGCCTGAAGCACAGAAGCTCCCTTAATTAAAATCTTACTCAATGTAAATTTCCCCCTTTATCAAACATTTGCGGACAAATCAGGATACCACTTTTTTATTTGTTTTACTGGAATTTCAAAATGTTGGTAATCCTTTTCCTCGTCCCAGTCACCGCCCCAGTCAAAACCGTTTTTCACAAACAGCTTATAGCACGGATCATTCTTTTCCAACTTGTAGTCAAAATCCTTGTCCCGTTCCATATAAGGACGTCCAGCGGCCGGTGCAATATACAGACCACTCTCTATGGTTTTAATATACGGATTATACAGTGGATTAATGTCCACCGCCAAACCCAGGCCATGTTTAGAAATACGGTCTGTATGGGCAACGAGCCGATAATTAAAACAGGAGCTGTTATTGGCCGTCATGGAAACCTCATCATCAGCATGATATTCATCGATGAGATTACATTTTTCAATAGGATAAGCCACCTGGTAGAGCTTTTGAAAAATCTCCAACAACCTCTCCGCAATATGATGATTGCATATCATTTCCCCGGACAGGGTTTCTCCCTTAAGATTTTTGTGGAGGAAATGGATATACCGAAGTTCTGTTTCCGGCAAAACACAGCCTTTAGCGTAGGATTTTCCCTTTATTTTAAATGAAAGCTCTTGCGTTATTTCCGTCACAAAAAAATCATTATCCATACTCATGCCCTCCCCATAAAGATTTACTAGATTTCTCTGTATTATTCTATTCAATAATATTTTATTCCATGATAATAGTCAATTTAATCATACAATATCATATTCCCCACTACCTTTTAATATTCCTTCATAAAATGGTATAATTTATAAATAAAACTAAAGTAAAGGATTCACCCTATGAAAAAACACATTTCTATCTGTTTATTATTAATCATTTCTCTGCTCATAACAGGCTGCGGTTCCCAAGAGCCTAATTATAATCCTGACTCCACTATATCAATGACCTTGTCCAATGAGCCAGCCACTTTGGATCCTGCCATGACCTACGGACTTACAGAAAGCTCTGTGGAACTGGCCTTATTTGACGGCTTAACCCGGCTGGACGAGTCCAATACGCCTCAGCCCGCTTTGGCAGAAAGTTGGGATATTTCAACCGATGGATTAACCTATACTTTTCATCTTCGCCGGGATATAAAATGGAGTGATGGTACTCCCATCACAGCCCAGGATTTCGTTTATTCCTGGCTGCGGGCTCTTAAGCCGGAAACTGGCTGTGGCAACGCTTATATGTTCTTTAATATCCAAAAGGCCGAAGCCTATAACAGCGAAGAAGCCCAGGCTGAAGAAGTGGGTATAAAGGCT
>CACZYN010000048.1 GCA_902785445.1 uncultured Anaerovibrio sp. | reverse complement strand
ATGCTCATGCAGGTTGGTTGGATGCGGAAGGATGCCTGGGCGGCAAAGCTGCCACTGGCACAGCGGCCTACTACCAGCAGATTTGCAATTTCATTTGTCACCAATGCACGATATGGGATTTCATAATATTGTCCTTTTTCCAGCTTTTTAAATAGATCCAGCTTTACATCGTGGATATCAACTGGATAAGCTGTACGACAGACAGCATCGGTGAAATGACGTGCATGCAGATAGTCTTCAACATCCATATAGTATTTGCCACGAATCCGCCAGGACTCACGGACGCCGATCATACTGGCTTCGCGGCTGATATAGGCCTTCTCAAAGCCAGGCAAATTTTGGATAAAGAATGATGCCAAATGGCGCATCATCCGGCGGCCAAAGCTCACTGCCTTACTGGCTGAAACCGCATCTGTTGAACTAAAGGACATCGGGGGCATTTCCGGACAGTTCATTGACATAACAGTTGGCTTGCCTGGAATGGTAAATGCCTGAATATACAGAATGTCATCCTCAGTAAGTTCACCCTTTGCCACGCCTTCCTTGAAGAAATTTTCGCTCTTTTTCCATTTCGCAAATTCGAAGAAAGGTGGACGATTTTCCTTTAAGGCATCATCTGCAAGTCCAAAAATATCCTTTCCATAGTCGTCATTTAAATCATTTCTGAAGAAGTGATACACTTTCCCCACATCAATGCCACCCATTTCAAAACGCAGGCTCATGGGCTGATTGCGACCCGTTTTTTCCGACCCCTTTTCCGTCGGAACACCGGCAAATCGAGCCAACAGTGCATCCCCCGTACCATCTATGAAAACCTTGGCCTTGATCTTGGCAAGACCTTCAGCAGTCTGAACAACACATGCAGTGATTTTGCCGTCCTTGGTCACGGTCCCTACCAATGAAGCATTATAAAGTATCTCTACACCGGCCTCCCCACACATTTCGTCATAGATGAGTGTGAGATATTCCGGTACATACTGTCCTTTTCCCCCACCATAATAAGTATTCGTTTCTATACCCAAGTCAAGGGGGGCTCCCTGCTTTTCCATTCGTTTGTTCAAATCAGTAATGTAGGGGGTGTCACTGCCAGCAATAAAGGTTGGCATACATGGGAAAACACAACCCTGGGTCGCCAGACCACCAAGGGAAATCCCCCGCTCAACCAGCACTGTCTTGGCTCCCTTCCGTGCAGCACTTATGGCAGCCGCAGTACCGGCAGCACCGCCTCCTACCACGCAAACATCCGCATTAAAGAATACAGGAAGCTCTGCCTTGTCAAAATCCAAGGAAGGCGTAGGAGACGCAGCAGCAGGGACGGCATCAGTACTACTCAGTACTGTTCCTACAGCTGCCATTCCCATCAATTTCATAAAGTTACGACGGGACATAGGAATAGAAAATGATTTTTCCATCAAGAAACATCTCCTTTGTTTAAAACACCCGTTGCAATCGCTATTTTCCCACAATGACAATGAAACCATTGATGTTTATTTCAACAGAATAATGCTAATTCCCTGCAAACTAAAATAGGCACCTTACTGGCAAGGTGCCTTTCCGAGTAGCCCATCAGATACTCCAGTGTCTTTGGATTCATATGGAAAATTTTGCAGGACTTGAGTATCATATTGTCGAAGTAATAAAATTGTAAATTGTATACTGGGGGGATTGCTATGGCTTTTTGTCATAAATGTGGTACGAAAAGTGAAGATGGAGCCAGGTTTTGCTGTATCTGTGGTACCAAGCTTATGGATTTGGGCGGCTCGGGACAACCAGAGACTTCCAATTCCACAAATTATATAGTTATTGACAACATGAAAAATATGCTGGGATTTTGGCAACCTTTGCCGGATTACCGCAGTGTGCTTAATCAATTTCAGTATAATCCCAATATTACCGGGGAAAAGGATATTGCCGACAAGATGATTTCCATTGCAAAGCATTATCAGGAGATTGATAAACTGAGAACTGCCATTGGCGGTGTTAATGTGGGAACAGGCGCCGGGTTTGGCGTGGCTGCAGCTTCTCCACAGGGTTCGGCTCCGCAGGGCGGTGGCATTGGCTATGGTGGTGCTGCGGCAGCGGTTGCTGGCGGAGCTATGGTTGGTATGATGGCCGGACAGGCCATGGCTGGCCCTAATACAGCATACGCCGCCCAGCCGGGCATGCAGCCTGGCATGGCACCGGCTCCGGTTGCTCCGGCAGCCTCTGATGGTGGGGGCGGTTTTGTGTTTATTTCCGGTGATGCGGCCCATAATATATCAGAAGGTATTTCTGATGCGGGCAACGCGGCTGTGGATACGGTATCTGAAGCGGCAAGCGATTTGGCTGACGCCGGCAGTGAGGTGGCCGATGGAGCCAGCGATCTGATTAGTGATATATTGGATTTGTTTTAATAATATATTTTTAAAGGGGGAAATGGGTTTATGAGAAGATTGGATGGGGTAAGGAAGTATTTTGGCTTTTTATTGGTAATGCTGATGCTTACAGCGGTTATTTCGGGCTGTGGCAGTGAGGACAAGTATGTAAAACTGGTAAAATCCGGTTCATTGGACATGGCACCTAATGTGCCTATTGGTAAAGCCTTCGGGCAGTTTTTTGCCAATGATAAGTGGCGGTCTTTTGAGTCTACTGAGGGTGACCGGGTGGTTGAATTTACCGGTGACTGCACCTGGTATGGCAAAGAAGCGAAGATGTTGATTCAGTTCAAGGTATATGAGAATACCAACCGCTTTGAGGTTGGCTATGTTGAGATCGGCAAGGACAAGCTGAACCGTATTGAATCTACGTCGGTTATTGAAAAAGTACTATCTGAATACAAGAAATAAAATCGGCACTGTTTAATGTGCTTAAAAGATGCCCCTTGGTCTAAGTGGCCAAGGGGCAAGTTATTATTAAATCTTTGTATTTTCCAAGAAATTATTCTTGGAAAAAAAATAAATACACCATTCCCGCCAGCTGCAACAATAATATTACTGGCACACCATACTTGAATTTCAGGTGCAATGTTTTGTGGCGAAATATACTCATTCCCAGCAAAGCTCCAACACTGCCACCAAGAGCTGCTATTCCCAGTAAAATATATTCCGGCACCCGCCACCAATTATTCACGGCACATAGCTTATCCCAGGCATAAACTATAAATGTTGCCACATTGATAATAATCAAATACTGTAAAAAGATTTCATGTAGATTCATACTAATTTCCCCTCCAAAAGGCGGTCTATAATATCAATATTAACAGTGCTCATAATATTCGTCAAAAAATAATTAAATATTTACTTTTTGACCTATTGACTTTTTGACTTATATGACTATAATAATAATTGAGGAAAGGGAAATAGAAAAATCCCCCACCTCACCGAATTATTCAAATATCTAAATGAAAGGGGATCGTTATTATGTTAGGCTTAGTTCCATTCGCTATGAGAAATGATTTGGCACGAGAGGAAGACAGCTTCGATCGCCTGTTCAACTGGATGAGTCAACCAATTGCAAACATCTTCAGCGATACAGGTCTTAGTGGCAAGTCCTTCAATGTAGATGTCAAGGATAATGGTGACAGCTACGAGCTCAAGGCTGAGCTGCCTGGTTTTACTAAGGAAGATGTGCATCTCTCTTATAAAGACAATTATCTTTCCATCTCTGCCAACAAGGAAGAATCCAAGGATGAAAAGGATGATCAGGGCAACTTCATTCGTCGGGAGCGTTATTCCGGCAGCATGAGCCGTTCATTCTACATCGATAACATCGATGAGAACAATTGCAATGCTGATTTCAAGGACGGTATCCTCACCGTCACCATGCCAAAGCTGGCAACTCCTGTAGAAGAAATATCCCATGAAATTCCAATCCACTAAGGGATAATCCTAAAATCGGACCTTCACTAAGGTGAAGGCCCGATTTTTTCATGTTATCAAACAGCTATCTGAAAAACAGATTGGCAAGCACGCTCAAAACAATACTGATGATGATGCAGGTAACAACCGGAAAGTGAACGGAGCTATTTTCTCCCACTATATTTATATCTCCCGGCAGCTTCCCGAAGGGAATGATTTTACCCCCGAAGTGAATAACACAGCCCACAACCACCAGAATTATTCCTAAATAAATCAACATCTTACCCAAATCGGTCATTTAGTCCCCCTTATGGCACAAAATTTAATTTGGCGGTGATGTCCACCACACTCCGATGTTTTATGGCTCTTGGCTCGAAATGGATAATATCATAAACGATCTGCATTACCACTCCGGCACCGACGGTACTCAACAACGTTCCTATGCCCACAGGACCGTCCAACAGCCAGCCAATCAGCAGTACCACCGCCCACATGGCAATTTGCACATACCCAATAGGAACCTTGGGAACCCGTTTTCCCACACCCACTAAGAGCGAATCCCTTGGGCCGCAGCCTTGGCCTGCCTTCATATAAACATACATACCTAAGGCCATAAAAACAAAGCCCACCAGCATTACAGCAATACCCGCCCACAGGCTTTGGTTTTCTGCCAAAGGATTCAGATCATTGTACATCTGCACAAAATTGCCCGTCAGCAAGGCATCAATAATGGTACCATAGCCGATGCGCTCCTTTAAAAGCAAATCAACTATCAATACCAGAACGGCCACTGTTGTCATAGCAATACCATAATTTAACGGCGTATGATAGGAGATTCCCATGCCCAGGCAATCCCAAGGAGCCAGGCCAATATTGGCATATATGGTCAAATGTACCCCAAAGGCAAATACCAGCAAGCCGGCCACAATCTGCAGCCATTGCCTGATAATTATTTTTCTGAATCGATTGGCAAACAATCTCTCCAATTGCGGCCCCTCCTTGTTAAACCTAATAAATTATTACTTATCATAACACAGTAGTTCAAATTTTTCTCCCTTTATTTTTCATTCCTGGGGAAAAAAAGAATACTTTTAGTCGTTGACATGCATTAAGCTTGTCAGGTAAATAGATTTTAGGATATAATTCACATTAGGTTGTTAATGACAATCAATAATACCATTACAAGGAGTCTTCGAACATGGAAGTACTACAAAGAGCACTTGACTGGAAACACACGCAAAAAATCATCACCTTTGTCATCATTCTAAATGCCGCGGTACTGGGTATTCTCACCTGCCGATCCCTAACCCCGGAGCAGATTTTCTTATTGGAAACGATTGATAAATTCTGCCTGGTAATTTTTGTAATCGAGTTGGTTGTAAAGCTGCTGGTGTACAAAAACAATTTCCATAAGGATCCATGGAACATCTTCGATTTTATCGTTGTTGCCAGCTCCATAATCTTTATTTCCAGCAATGTTTCCGTAATTCGAGCCTTCCGTATATTTAGATTGTTAAAGGCTTTGGCCGAATTCCCGGAACTGCAGATTCTGGTTTCCGCCATGCTGAAGGCTATCCCAAGCATGTCCTGGGCCTTGGTACTCCTGTTCATTATTTTTTATATCTTTGCCGTTTTTGGCAGCTCCATGTACGGGGCTACATTCCCGGAATTATTTGGTGATGTGGGTGGATCCATGTTTACCTTGTTCCAGGTTATGACCTTTGAATCCTGGGCAACGGCTGTAGCCAGACCAATAATGGAAGTTCACCCTTATTCCTGGGTATTCTTCCTGGTATTTATTCTGCTTACCTCCATCACATTGCTGAATGTCATGGTTGGTATCGTTGTAGAGGCTGTTGGCACAATTTCCGAGGCTGCCAAGAAAAAACAGGCCGCCGCCCAAGCAGAGAATGCTCCGTCTGAAGCTGATGCTGCTGATGACATCGAATTGGAAATCCGCAAGCACTTTGAACAGATTGAAGAATTGCTTCAGCAGCGCCGTACACAGAGCTAATTTCATAAGAACACGAAAAGGGACCTTTTAAGGGTCCCTTTTTTCTATACTCGCATATTGATTATCTTCCAGGAAACAAAGCCCAGTAACAACCCGAAAACCAGTCCCGCAAACACATCACTCGGGTAATGAACAAACAGATAAATACGGGAAAAGGCTATAATAAACGCCAGGCCAAAGGCCAAAACCGACCACAGCTTCTTGTGGGCGGTAGTTATTATGGCAGCAGCCGTAAAAGAACTAAATGAATGCCCCGAAGGGAATGAATAGGTATCCGGGGGAACGGCCAAAACAGATACACCAATGTAATCCACACACGGTCTTGCCCGCATTACCAGATTTTTTATTACGATATTGCCCAGCAGCATCATTATTATCAGGCCAAGCAGCAGTGCCATCCCGGTCCGCCGATATTTTTTCGTATAGCACAAGCCAAGGCCGATTATTATCCACACAAACCCATACTCGCCGATAAAGGACACCATCTCCATAAACGGAGTCAACCAAGGCGTCACCACTGTATCCTGCACAGCAAAAATAATACTGCGGTCTAATGCTATAATCCAGTCCATACTTAATCTCCCATCACTTAAATATCTCCCTTATTATAGCGCAGACACTAAAAATTTACTGTAGGCAAAATATTACAATTTATGTAAGAATATCAGAGGAATTTTTCCCATTCCGCCTCTTTAAAACCGACCAAAACCTTATCTCCAGCCAGCAAAAGCGGACGCTTTACCAGCATGCCATCCGTGGACAACAGCTTTAGCTGCTCATCCTCGCTCATACCGGGCAGCTTGTCCTTCAACTGCTTTTCCCGGTAAATCATACCACTGGTATTAAAGAACCGCTTCAGAGGTAGCCCGCTCTTCTTATGCCATTCCTTTAATTCCTCATAGGTGGGATTGTCCGCGGCAATATTCCGCTCATTGTATTTAACCTTATGTTCCTCCAGCCACTTCCTGGCCTTCTGACAAGTAGTACACTTAGGATAACAGATGAATTGCATATAATCTCCCCCTTTGAAAATACCCCCCAAATATATCATTAGCTTTCAAATATTATTTCATACTTCGCAGACTGGCGATTTCCTTGGCATAGCCGTCGTTATCATTTGGAGTTTCCAATATAAAAGGCAACCCGCTTAAATACGGGTGGTTGACTATCCGGCCAAAGGCTTCATTTCCGATACTTCCCTCGCCGATTTTTGCATGGCGATCCTTATTGGAGGCAAAGGGCGTCAAGCTGTCATTTAAATGAATAGCCCGTAATTTATCAATGCCGATCACCTCATCGAATTCCTTTAGAACCCCCTCTAAATCATTTACAATATCATAGCCGGCACTGTACACATGACAAGTATCCAGACAAACGCCCAAATGATCCTGCAGCTCCGTCCGCCTGATGATTTCCGCCAGCTCCTGAAAAGTCCGGCCCACCTCCGTACCTTTGCCGGACATGGTTTCCAGCAACACCATGGTACTTTGCTCTTTCTTTAATATCTCATTCAGCTGGTGACTGATAAGCTCAATAGCCACCTCCACCCCCTGACCCACATGGCTGCCGGGATGAAAATTATAATAATTTCCTGGGGTATATTCCATTCGCACCAGGTCGTCCGCCATAACATTGTGGGCAAATTCCCGTAAAGCATCCTTTGCCGCACAAGGATTTAGTGTATATGGGGCATGGGCCACCAGATAACCGATATTATGCTCCTTCTTGAAGCGGATAAACTCCGCCACATCAGCCTCATCTATATCCTTCGCCTTGCCACCCCGGGGATTTCTGGTAAAAAAGGCAAATACATTGCCCCCCATGCTGACTATATCTTTTCCCATAGCCAGATATCCCTTGGCCGACGACACATGACATCCTATATTAAGCATATTATTACTCCTAGGTGAAATTCCTTCTCTAACCTACACGCAGAAATACGATTCAAACAAATTATACATCCTGGAGCAGGCTCAAAGTCAAATATTATTTGAAAGCCTGTGAGCACTATTGATAAGCTTCAATAGTATGCTCACAGGCTCAAATGATACTGCTAAATCCCCAAAATCTGGTACAAAGATTCATCAATAATGCGATAGTGTTTCTTTAAAAATGGACTGTAATAGGTCTTGTCGTTGAAGAACCGCATGTTGTAGGCTGTGGCAAATGCCACCTCAGCCGCATAAGGTATCATAGGATTTCCCTCAGCGTGACTGTAATCCCGGTTTGTATCCCACAACAGCCATTTCCCATCTCGCTCATGGAAAAGACTTTTAGTGGTCCAGTCATACCGGAAGGTCATTGGGAAACCTTCCCCTACCCTGTATGGACCGCCTATATAGGTGTCATGCTCCCGCCAATACTCATCGGAAAACTGCACCGATATTACCTTGATGGTAATCTGATACTTTGGCGGAGCGTATTGCTGCACATCCACCGTATTTTTGTCAGCATAATAACCCACACCCATACCGCCATCAATCAGCACCCAGTCTCCGTCAGCCATAGTAGCGGGATAATTATCGGCAAAAGCCGTCACCGACAACATAACCAGGGCCACCAGAGTCAACAACGCACATCTCAATTTTTTCACATCAACCATCCTTTCCTTAAAAATTAGTCGTTAATCATATCTGAAGAGAGATTCTTCCCCCATATAATTTTATCCTGCAAAAAATCACCATATTTTTCCGAAACAAAAAAACAGGTCTATGGGCCCCATAAACTGACAATTTATTCAGGTGGAATTTGAAACTCCAAATGAATTTAGTCGAATATTGATGAAATGCTTGAGGATATTTTGCCATAAAAAGACCCCCATAAGTTAGATTAATTGGTCTAACTTATGGGGGGCTCTACAGACCAAGGGGTGAATTTTTATTCAAACTCTATTGTAGCCGGTGGTTTACTGGTGCAATCATACATTACACGGTTTACACCTTTTACTTCGTTCACTATTCTGTTGGTTACTTTATGAAGGACCTCCCATGGTATCTGGGCGCTTTCGGCAGTCATAAAGTCGCTGGTCATTACTGCTCTTAAGGCAATGGCATAATCATAGGTTCTGAAGTCACCCATTACACCTACGGAGCGCATGTTGGTAAGGGCGGCGAAATACTGGCCCAAATTCTTGTCCACCCCTGCCTTGGCAATTTCCTCCCGGTAAATTGCATCAGCATCCTGAACAATTTTTACCTTTTCAGCAGTTACCTCGCCGATAATACGAATACCCAGACCTGGACCTGGGAACGGCTGACGATTTACCAGATACTCCGGAATCTCCAGCTCACGGCCGGCCTTACGTACCTCATCCTTAAAGAGAAGACGCAATGGCTCCACTATTTCCTTAAAGTCCACATAATCAGGCAAACCGCCTACATTATGGTGGGACTTAATAACGGCTGACTTGCCGAGACCACTTTCAATTACATCTGGATAAATGGTACCCTGTACCAGGAAATCTACTGCACCAATCTTCTTGGCCTCTTCCTCAAATACCCGGATGAATTCCTCACCGATAATCTTCCGCTTGGCCTCTGGCTCGGTTACTCCCTTGAGCTTTTCATAGAAGCGCTCCTGAGCATTTACTCGAATAAAGTTCAAATCATATGGACCCTCTGGGCCAAATACCGCCTCAACCTGATCTCCCTCGTCCTTGCGGAGAAGGCCATGATCAACGAATACACAGGTAAGCTGCTTACCGATGGCCTTGGACAGGAGAACTGCTGCCACGGAGGAATCTACACCACCAGAGAGGGCACACAGGGCCTTACCGTTGCCAATTTTTTCCTTAAGCTGCTGTATAGTAGTGGCCACAAAGGAATCCATGCGCCAATCGCCGGCACACTCACAAACCTTGTACACGAAGTTGCTAAGCATCTTGGAGCCCTCCACCGAGTGAAGAACCTCCGGATGGAACTGCACAGCATAAATCTTTCTTGCCGCATCCTCCATACCTGCTACCGGACATACAGGAGTATCAGCGGTAACCTCAAAGCCCTCCGGAGCCTTGGCAATGTAATCCGTATGGCTCATCCAGCAGATGGTCTTCTGGGAAACCCCAGCAAATAATTTTGAAGAAGCACTCTTGATAGCAACCTCAGTTTTACCATACTCACTTACTGGAGCTGTTTCCACCTTGCCACCCAGCAAATGGGCAATGAGCTGAGAACCATAGCAAATCCCCAGAACCGGTACACCCAATTCGAAAATTTCCGTGCTAATGGTAGCAGAATCAGACTCATACACACTGTTTGGACCACCGGTGAAAATAATGCCTT
>CACZYN010000047.1 GCA_902785445.1 uncultured Anaerovibrio sp. | reverse complement strand
TATTTCATCAAATCCTATTGATTTGATGGTTTAAGTATAACAGTGCAAGCAAATAAAAGCAGGGGACAGCTTGTCCCCCAAAAAACACTCATACAGCACTGCAAAAATCTGCCGTATCGCAAATTACAACCCCAATAGTTACGCGGTATGGCGGATTTTTTACACCCAGTGACTGCCAAATGACTGCAACCAAATAAAAACAGGAGACAACTTGTCTCCCAAAAATGTGATCAGACCACGGATTTTTTGTCTGCGTTTTGTCTGCAATTATTCATTTTTATACACCATTTTTGCATTATCCCTCATTCCCCACTTTAATGCTATTTTTAAGGATATTTAGGGATTGCGTAAATAACTTTTGTAACTAATTTTCCGTTTGACAGTCATTTGACAGTCATTTGGCAATAAGTCAAAAAAACAAAAAGGCTTCCGAAATCTCGGAAGCCTTGATTTTACTGTGGTGCCGAAGGCCGGACTCGAACCGGCACGTATTTGCATACGGCAGATTTTGAGTCTGCTGCGTCTGCCAATTCCGCCACTTCGGCACTTTTTCTGTTGCACAACTATGCTACGCAACAGTGATATATTACCATTTAATACTACTATTGTCAACATTTTTCCAAAACACTGGAATATTTATCTTTTATACTTCTCCACCAGGGTTGCCATTCGGGTTGCCACCACATCGGTCAGTGAACCTGGCAACATACGCCAACTCCAATTTCCTCCGGCTGTACCTGGCAGATTCATACGGTTGTTACCATCCAGGGCCAGTATATCCCACACTGGGATAATTGCCATCCGGGCCTTAGATGCATAGGCCCGCTCCACCAGTGCATGGCAAATCTCCTTGTCGGTGCAATCATCGAGACCCAGCATATTGATTATGGCCTCCTTGGTCTCCACATCAGCATCCTCATCCAGCCAACCCACACAGGTATTATTATCGTGGGTACCCGTATACACAACAGAGTTTTCCGGTTCCACATAATTTACCCGGCGGCGGTCATTGAAATGCAGTTCAAACTCCAGCACTTTCATACCGGGGAAGCCACATTGCTCACGCAGTTCCTCCACTTCATCGGTAATGACACCAAGATCCTCGGCAACAATCGGCAATTCACCCAATGCAGCCTTTACCTTATCGAAAAACGGCTTACCAGGCCCTTTACGCCATACACCTTCAATGGCATTTTCTGCGTCACCGTCCACCTCCCAATATGATTCAAAGCCACGGAAATGATCAATACGCACCATATCCACTGTAGTAAGCATCCGCTTCAAGCGACTCATCCACCAGCTATAATCCTGTTTTTCCATTTCTTCCCAATCATATTGCGGATTACCCCACAATTGACCGGTGGCACTGAAATAATCTGGTGGTACCCCAGCCACCTTGTAAGGCTTGCAATTTTGACTGAGCTTAAACAGCTTTTGATTGCTCCACACATCAGCACTGTTTAAGGAGACAAAAATTGGCATATCGCCTAAAATCTTTATGCCCTTATTGTTGGCGTAAGCCCGCAGCTCCTGCCACTGACGCTCAAAAATATACTGGGCAAAGCATTCCTGACGAATTTCTTTTTTGAGCTCGGTTTTCATTTTATCCAGAGCACCAGCCACCCGGCGTCTTAAGCTGTCCTCCCACTCAATCCAGCCAGCTTCCCGGTTCTTTACAGATATTGCCCGGAACAGAGAATAATCTTCCAGCCAATAGGCTTCCTCCTTGCAAAACGCCTCAAACTTTCTACGTTCCTCCTGACTAGCCTGGGCAAAGAAGTTGCTGGCAGCCTTGTCTAATAGTTTTCCCTTTACGCGGGAAGCCAATGCATAATCCGTCTTATTGGTGGCTTCCTTATCTGGCATTTGAATGTCTTCCGGACTTAATAGGCCCATTTCCACCAGTTTTTCCGGTGATATAAGCATGGTATTACCAGCAAAAGCCGAAGGGGAGGCGTACGGGGAATAGCAGTTATCCACTGGCGTCAAAGGCAAAATTTGCCAAATCTTTTGCTTGGCTTTCGCCAGGAAATCCACGAATTCATAAGCAGACGGACCAAAGTCACCAACCCCATACTTGGATGGAAAACTGGTTGGATGCATTAGAACACCGCACTGCCGTGGATATTTTTGTTCCTGCTCCTTGCCTCGATAGATAACTAAACCATTAGCGGGGATCTCCACATCAATTCTATCCCGAACTATCGCGATATCCTTTTCCTGCCTCAGTGCATCTTCAAAGGATCCCGTCCACAAATCCCGTACATCTACAGACACTTGCTTAGGCTCATCACTGCGGTTTAAGAGAATAATGAATACTTCATTTTTCCCCGGCTGTCCAAAAACGTCCTTTCCATCTTCAATAAAGCGGGTATAACCATATACATCACCCGCAGAATATACAGGCATGAATTTACCTGTCTGCAGAGCCATACTTTCATTACGTAGCTTAATGAGCTTTTTGTTCCACTGGCGCATCTCTTCGTCGGCATTATCCCACTCATACGGACAGCGGCAATAAGGATCCCGATAGCCCTGCATGCTGATTTCATCACCATAATAAATGCTTGGCACCCCAGGGAATGTCATTTGCCAGGCCACCGCCTGACGTAATCTGGCCTTGCCTAGTTTCAGGTGCTCCGCATCCAGCTTAAAATTCGCCTGATCCCGCTCCAGCATGCCATTGGTAGGCGGAGCTTCTCCTAAGATGGTCAATATCCGTTCCCGGTCGTGACTGCCCAGCAAATTCATCATTGCATAGAAGTTCTGGGCCGGGTAATTTTCCTGCAAGCTCTTTATATATCGACCAACCTGTCCGCCATCAATATGTCCCAACAGAAAATCTATAACAATTTTTCTGAACGGATAATTCATGGCCGAATCAATCTCATAGCCGCACAAATAGTGTCTATTCATGCCATAGGCATTTTTATTGGAGGCATCTTCCCATACTTCACCGATAAGCACAGCCTCCGGGTCAGTTTTCTTCAATTCCTTATAAAAGGCTTGGCTGAACTGCTCAGGCAATTCATCAATTACATCCAGACGCCACCCGCTTATCCCTTGTTTTTGCCAATAGTGAAGTACACTATTCTCCTTGTTAATAATGAAATCCATGTATGCCGGATTTTCTTCCTTAACATTGGGTAGATTGGTAAATCCCCACCAGCTTTCATAAACATTTGGATAATCTATAAAGCTGTACCAGCTATAGTATGGCGAATCCTTGGACTGGCAGGCCCCTACCGAGTCGTAGTTGCCATATTTATTGAAATAAACGCTATCATCACCAGTATGACTGAATACACCATCTAAAATAAACCGGATACCCAGCTCTTTTCCCGCAGCACACAAATCAGCAAATTCTTCTTTAGTGCCTAGAATTGGGTCAGTATCCATATAATCTGCTGTATCATAGTGATGATTGCTGGTAGATTTAAATATAGGATTAAGGTAAATCACCGATATGCCCAATTCCTTTAAATATGGCAATTTTTCTTTGATCCCGGCAAAATTTCCCCCAAAGAAGTCATAGGCCAGGATTTCTCCCGTTTCGATATCCTTAAAATAGCGTGGTTTATCCTTCCAGGAGGCATGATATATCGCTCCCGGTTTTTCAATAATCCGGTTTCCCTTGCGGTAAAACCGGTCAGGAAAAATCTGATACATTACCGCATGCTTAAACCAGTCCGGGGTCTTGGCTCCCTGATTGTATACAGTAATCTGGTAAGCTGCCCTGGACTCATCGCAGAGCATACCAACGCCGCCCAAACGATCATCATTGTTGCAGTAATATAAATCCCGGCCGTTTACATTGATGATGAAATAATACCAAAGCAAAGTGCCTAACTTAGGCATCTTTACGAAGGCTTCATAATAATTACCTTCAAGTACCGGCTCCATTGGCTGGATGGATTCCCCCACCCGATCTTCCCACAGCCGCACCTTTACTGAGGTTATTTTTTCATCAGTATCCAGTTTTAAACGTAAAAGGACCTTGCTTTGAGCTTCTGCCGCCCCCACGGGACTTCTGTAAAATTCGTTTTGTGAATCATGGGTAACATTTAACATGGCAGCCACATGACCTCCCTCTAAGGAAAAAGGGACCGCTTTAGTCAGTCCCTTTTCATCTATTTATCCTACTTAGTTCCCTGTCAGCTGGTTATACATGTCGATATACTCTTTCGCTGATTTCTTCCAGCTGCAATCCGATGCCATGGCATTACGCTGAATCTGAGACCACAACCCCAAGGATTCATATTCAGTCAATGCCCGTTTGATGGTATACATTAAGTCATGGGCATTTATATCCGCAAAGGTGTACCCATTGCCTGTAGATTCATACTTATTGTATGCCTTTACTGTATCCTTCAAGCCACCGGTTTCCCGTACAATCGGTACAGTACCGTACCGAAGAGCAATCATCTGTCCGATACCGCAAGGCTCATATACCGACGGCATCAGGAAAATATCCGAGCTGCCATAGATACGCTGGGCCAGTTCATTGGAGAAATAAATATTGGCCGAAACCTTGTTAGGATGACGCCACTGCAAATCCCGGAACCAATCCTCATAACCCTTATCACCAGTACCGAGGATTACGAACTGACACTCTTCGTGGGCCAAAAGCTCATCCAAAATGCGGATGATAAGTTCCAAGCCCTTGGCCTCCACCAGGCGGGATACCATACCAATCAAAGGTATATTACGGCCTACCGGCAGACCCAATTGTTCCTGCAACTTCACCTTATTTTCCAGCTTTTTCTCCATACTGTTTATATCAAAATTCTCAAACAGATATTTATCAGTAGCCGGATTATACAAATCCACATCTATGCCGTTGACAATACCCCGGAGAGAATCCCGGCGACTGCGCAGCAATCCCTCCATGTGCTCCCCGTAAAATTCATACTGAATTTCCTCGGCATAGGTACGGCTCACAGTGGAGATAAGGTCAGCATATACGATACCGCCCTTCATGAAATTGACAGAATCATGGAATTCCAAATCGCCGTTATTGAAATATTTCCAGTCAAGGCCCAAAACATCACCCATGATATTTTTGTCAAAAATTCCCTGATATTTCAGATTATGAATGGAAAATACAGTCTTAATGCGCTCATAACGCTCATCACCGTTATGCTCCAGCTTCAGGAAGACGTTTACCAAAGCGGCATGCCAATCATTGCTGTTGATAACGTCCGGCCAGAAATCAATGGATGGCAATAAATTCAGCACTGCCCGAGAGAAGAAAGAAAATCTTTCCGCATCATCCATATAGCCATACATGCCATCCCGCTTGAAATATTCCTCGTTATCCACGAAATAATAGGTAACACCTTCATATACCAGCTTTTCCACTCCGGCATATTTTTCCCGCCAGGAAACCGGCACTGTAATATGTGCCACATGCTCCATCTGATTGCGAAATTCCTCCGGAATGCTGCTATATTTTGGCAGTATTACCCTGGCATCCACGCCTTCAGCTACAAGCGCCTTGGGCAGGGATCCGGCAACATCTGCCAAACCTCCTGATTTGATAAATGGTACTGCTTCTGATACTACATATAATACTTTCATACTATCTATACCTCTCTTTGGACACAAACTTTCTTGCCCTCACAGCCATCACTGCATCACCAGACTACTCAGCTGTCTTTTTCGTTCTGGTTGTTTTAGTTGTTTTTGTTGCTTTAGTTGTTTTCGCCGCCGAGTTTTTGGTAGATGTAGTGCTTTTAGCTTTAGTTGTTCTGGATTTCTTTGGTTTTTCCCCGGCGGCTTCCTCTACTGCCTCAGTTTTTTTCGGCCGCCCTACTCTTCTCTTTGGCTTTTCCTCGATAACTTCTTTTGCCGTAGCCTTTTTGGCCCGAGTTGTCCGGGTCTTTTTAGGTTTTTCCTCAGTTTTCTCTGAGGTCTCAGACTTTTGGGCACGGGTAGCTTTTGACTCAGTTGTTTTAGCAGTTGTTGACTTAACCTTTGTTTTTGCTGTTGATTTTTTTACTGAGGGGGGAGTTTCTTTCTCTCCCTGATACTCCAGATAAATGGTTGCCAATGGTGGTACAGTCACCAAAATAGACTGCTCCCGTCCCTGCCAAGCCATGTCCTCTGTAAAAATGTCATAATCATTAAGTACATTGGAACCGCCAAACTCCTCGGCGTCACTATTGAATACTTCCCGGTACATTCCTTCTTTTGGAACACCAAAACGGTAGCCCTGACGAACCTCTGGAGTAAAGTTGGTAATGGCAATAACAAAAGTACCGTCTTCAGCTTTGCGAAGGAAAGAAACTATACTGTCATCAGCGTTTTCACAATCAATCCACTCAAAGCCATTCCAGGCAAAATCAACTTCCCACAGGGCTTTATGATCCACATAAAACTTGTTCAATGCCCGGGAATATTCCAGCATTTGGGTATGCTTTTCGTACTGCTCCACTAAATGCCAGTCCAGACTATCATCAAAATTCCACTCGATAAACTGGCCGAACTCACCGCCCATAAAGACAAGCTTCTTCCCTGGATGAGCCATCCAATAGCCAAAGAAGGCTCTTAACCCGGCAAATTTCTGCCAGTAATCCCCCGGCATTTTACTTATGAGGGAACACTTACCGTGCACCACTTCATCATGAGATAACGGTAACACAAAATTCTCACTGAAAGCATACATTAACGAGAAAGTGATCTTGTCATGATGCCACTTACGGTAAACCGGATCAAGGCTGATGTACCTGAGGATATCATTCATCCAGCCCATGTTCCACTTGTAGTTAAATCCCATGCCTCCCATATAGGTTGGCTTGGAAACATTTGGCCAGGAAGTGGATTCTTCAGCAATCATCAATGCCTGAGGATAGTACTTAAATACAGCTTCATTAAGCTTATGCAAGAATTCGATGGCCTCCAAATTGCCATCCCCGCCATACTTATTCGGTACCCAATCACCATCCTGACGGCCGTAGTTCAGATACAGCATATTAGCCACTGCATCTATACGCAGACCATCAATATGATATTGGTCCATCCAGAACAGGGCATTGGAAATGAGAAAGCTCTGCACTTCAGTGCGTCCATAATCAAAATTTATAGTTCCCCAACCAATGTTTTCTGCCCGCTGAACGTTGTCGGACTCATAAAGATTTTGCCCATCAAAATCCCTAAGTCCTTGATTGTCCTTACAGAAATGTCCTGGTACCCAGTCCATAATTATACCAATACCAGCCTGATGAGCCTTGTCCACTAGATAACAAAAATCATCTGGTGTGCCATAACGACTGGTTACTGCATAGTAACCGGTAGCCTGATAACCCCAGGAACCATCAAATGGATGCTCGCACAGAGGCATAAATTCCATATGAGTGTAATTCATGCTCTTTACATAGTCCACCAACTGGTCCGCCATCTCCCGATAGGATAAATACTCTCCCTCCAGGGTACGACGCCAAGAGCCAAGATGCACCTCATAGGTCAGCATTGGCCGGCTATAGGATTGATTCTCTTCCTTAAACTTAATCCATTTCTTATCCTGCCATTTATAATTATTCAAATCATAGACTATGGATGCCGTCTCAGGCTTTTTCTCAGCAAAAAATCCATAGGGATCCGCTTTTAAAATGTGCGGACCTTCATGCTGGGGCAGAATCGCATACTTGTACACCGTTCCGGCGCTCAGTCCCGGAATGAACAAATGCCAAATCTCCCCATCACCCAGCTTAGACATTTTATTTACCCGGGTATCCCAGTTGTTAAAATCACCTACAACCGATACCTCTTTGGCGTGAGGGGCCCAAACCGTAAATCTTACCCCCGGCTTGCCATCCTGGGTCATTATATGCGCACCTAACATTTCATATGCACGATAATTTGTTCCCTGGTGAAACAGAAACAGATCAAATTCGCTAAGTTCAGATGTATTCATTGAATACCCCCTTTACAAACGACGACAATGTTACTTAATGTCTATTGGTTCTATTCCCCAAATATCCTCTGCATATTCTTGAATCGTACGGTCAGAGGAGAACACACCTGATTGAGCGATGTTAACTGCCGACGAACGCAGCCAAGCATCCTTATCCTGATAACGACGAACGATTTCCTCATGAGCGGCAACATACGCGTCAAAGTCCTTCAAAATAAAGAACTCATCATTACTGTTTATGAGGTAATCAAACAAGGTCTGGAAGTTGCCATAGGTGCCGTCAGTCAGCTGATTCATAACTAAGCGCACCCGTTCATTGGTATTATATTCATCCCAGGCACTGTAATTACCATTTTCGTAATAAGCCAATACTTCCTCAGCTCTCAAACCAAAGATAACGCAGTTGTCATCCCCTACCTGCTCATGGATTTCCACGTTGGCTCCATCAAGGGTACCCAAGGTAATGGCACCATTCATCATGAACTTCATGTTACCGGTACCAGAGGCTTCCTTAGAGGCGGTGGAAATCTGCTCACTGACATCAGCAGCCGGATAAACCATTTCACCCAGGGATACCCCGAAGTTTTCAATGAATACTACCTTAATCTTGCCATTGATGCTGTCATCGTTGTTTATCTTATCTGCCACAGCATTGATCAAGCGAATAGTCTCCTTGGCAGTATAATATCCTGGTGCTGCCTTACCGCCAAAGAAATAAGCAACCGGTACAGGCATGTCATAATCAGGATCATTCTTCAAACGATCATACTGATACATAATATGCATGATATTCATCAGCTGACGCTTATAGGAATGGATGCGCTTTACCTGCACATCAAACAAGGCATCAACCTTTACCCGTACCTTGTTATGGGACCATACATATTGAGCCAGCTCCCGTTTCCGGGCCCGCTTGATCTTGTTGAGCTCTTTGAGGAAATTGGCATCATCCACAAAATCATTGAGCTTGGCCAGCATCCGATAATCAAACCGCCACTTGCGGCTCAGCTTGCTGTCAATAAGATGGGCCAAATCATTGTTGGCACTGATGAGCCAACGACGATGGGTAATACCATTGGTCTTGTTATTAAATTTCTTCGGAAACAGCTTATAAAATTGCTTTAAAGTGCTGTTCTTTAAAATATCCGAATGAATACGGGCCACACCATTGACACTGTGGGAGCCCACAATAGCCAAATGGGCCATATGTACCTGACCATTTTCAATTATAGAAACAGAGCGCACTAAATCCTCGTCTCCCGGATACTTTTTACGAACTTCCTCCAGGAACCGACGATTAATCTCCTCAATAATCATGTATAAGCGTGGCAACACGCTTCTAAACAGGCCGACATCCCATTTTTCCAGGGCTTCCGGCAAAATGGTATGGTTGGTATACGCCATGGTCTGAGTGGTAATGTCCCAGGCATCCTCCCACTCCATACCTTCTTCATCCACCAGGATACGCATCATCTCAGCCACTGCTGTAGCCGGATGGGTGTCATTGATATGGATGCCAATTTTGTCCTCTATACCATAATAATTATCATGACTCAAACGATAATGTCTCAGTATGCTCTGAATACCTGCGGAAGTAAAGAAGTACTCCTGCACTAACCGCAACCGTCTGCCCTCAGAGGAACGGTCATCCGGATAAAGATATTCGGTAATCTTATTTACCCGACGACGATAATCCTGGCGTTCATTAATCTGTTCCTGGGAAAGGGTTCCATAATCAGAAAAATCTGTATTAACTTCCGCATTCCACAGACGGAGATTATTTACAGTATTATTGAGATAACCAATAACCGGCACATCATATGGCACCGCCATAACCTCAGTGTAATTCTCATGCACCAGCTCCAGACGATCTTCTCCAGGCACTTCCTTCATGTAGGCATTGCCACCCAAGCGCACAGTAACGGCCTTGTTAGGCTTTCTGAATTCCCAGGCGAAGCCATCTCGCAACCAGTTGTCCGGTATCTCTATCTCTGTACCATTAATAATTTTTTGTTCAAACAAGCCATACTGATACCGCACACCACAGCCATGGGCCGGCAAGCCCAGGGATGCCATGGAATCAATAAAGCAGGCAGCCAAACGGCCCAAACCGCCGTTACCCAAACCAGCATCCGGCTCCTCGTTATAAATATCAGTTATGTTAAGGCCCAATTCCTTCAACATTTCCTGCAAAGGATGTTTTAAATCCAAATTAATCAGGTTGGTATTCAACAACCGGCCCA
>CACZYN010000046.1 GCA_902785445.1 uncultured Anaerovibrio sp. | reverse complement strand
TAAGTTTCAATTTATCTTGCTTCAGTTTGCGATAAAGAATATAGCTATCAGATATCTCTTCATATTTAAATACATAACCTATTTCCTTTGTGGCTTTGAGCATCAATAAATCCGGCCACCGTCACATCCGGCACAGGATAATGCCAGGCCAGTCCTTCAATTGTGGGAATTCCCACCAAAGGAATATCCAATCCATAAGCAATGGCTTTGGCCGCGGCCAAGCCTATACGCAGTCCCGTAAAGGAACCTGGGCCCATGCTGGCAGCCACCGCTGTCAGTTCCTCTCTTTTTACTCCAGCCATAGCCAGGACCTGCTCCACATGAGGCAACAGTGTCTCCGAGTGGGTGAGCTTGTTTTCCACAATCAGCTCCGCCAACAATCTTTTTTCATCAGCAACAGCCACACTGGATACCATAGTGGCCGTATCCATTGCTAAAATAGGCACAGCTTCTCCACCTCCTGAAACAATTCATCATAAATGCTGCCCCGTACATCAAAGGTTATTTTTCTTTCATTGTCATCCCCGTCGGTTCGCTCAATGGAAATAACAAGATAATCATCAGGCAATGAATCGGCGAATTTATCTGCCCACTCAATTACCACAGGCCCTGCCGGATCATCCACATAATCATAAAAACCAATGTCCTCCAGCTCGTACTCCTGCTCCAACCGATACAGGTCAAAGTGATAAAGGGGAAGTCTCCCCTCATAGACATTCATTATATTGAAGGTTGGGCTGGTCACATCTTCATCGATTCCCAAGCCCTTGGCCAAATTCTGCACAAAGAGAGTCTTGCCTGCTCCCAAGTCGCCGTACAGGCAGATAACCACTCCTGAGGGAAGGAATTCCCCAATTTTCTCCCCCAGCTTCGCTGTTTCTTCCGGGGACTTTGAAATAATATCAAACATAATTTTCTCCTGAAAATTCATCAATTACCCAATATGCAACACCTTGGTACTAATGAAAAATTTTATCATATTTAGCAGTTAACTACAAACTAATATGCCTATTCGGAGACTAATTATTTCCTTCATTTACCCATTTTTCTTTTAACATTCTTCTTTAACCTGTAAATTTTATAAAAAATGCTGCTGCACTTTTAGCGCAACAGCATTTTTATTTGTCAGGAATTAATGCTTCCCGAAGCAATTAATCAATCTTCGACCTTACTGCAGGAAGGTGAAGGAAGCCAGATTGGTAATCTCCGCCAGTTTTTCCGGCCAAACACCAAAGAGGATAGTAGCCAGTACACTGATTACCGCTGCCGCCCGGGCCGCCCCGGAAATAACGATTGGTTCATCGTCACCAACCTCCAGGTACATAGCCTTGGCCACCTGCAAATAGTAGTAAACGGAAATCATGGACATAATGAAGCCCACAAAGGCCAACCACAAGTATCCCTGATTAACCACTGCCGTAAAGAGATACAGCTTACCGGCAAATCCCGCTGTTGGTGGAATACCCGCCATAGACAGCAGGGAAATAGTCATAACCGCCGCCATTACCGGTGCGGATTTGGCCAAGCCGGCGATGGCCTTGTAATCGGAATTGCCCCGATGCTGTTCCACCAGGGACAGGGCCGCAAAGGCCCCCACATTGGCGAATACATAGAGCATCCCGTAGAACATTACCGCCTTCATGCCAGCAAAATCCGCTGACACAATACCCACCATCATATAGCCCGCCTGGGCAATGGAGGAATAGGCCAGCATACGCTTTACATCCGTCTGGCGAATGGCCATAATGTTACCGCCAATCATGCAGATAGCTGACAAAACAGCCAGTATTGGCAACCAATAGAAACCGATTAATGGGAAGGCCACATACAGCACCCGCATGAATACGGCAATACCTGCCGCCTTGGAGCCCATAGCCAACATAGCAGTAATTGGGGTAGGCGCTCCCTGATACACATCCGGTGCCCACATATGGAAAGGAATCACCGACAGCTTGAAGAAGAAGCCAATCATTACCATGGTGGCTCCTGCCAGGCCAGCGGCCGAGAACAGGGCCGGATTGCGGAGCATATCATAGAACTGCACCGTTCCGGTGGCACCATATACCAAGCTGATACCATAGAGCATTACCGCCGTGGATACGGAGCCCACAATCAAGTATTTTATAGCCGCCTCGCTGGAATTTTTGGAAGAAATCCGCGCCCCTACCAAAATGTAGAAGGAAATGGTCATAAGCTCCAGTCCAATAAAGGCCGTGAGGAAGTCATTGGCGGAAGCCAATACGCACATTCCCAGCAACGCCGTCATCAGAAGGGCGTAAAACTCACCCTTGTAGCGCAGAACATTCTGCATATATTCCAAGGAAAACAGCATGGTAAATACTGTGGCCACAATAAAGAGCTGCTTAAAGAAGATGGAATAATTATCCACCACATACATCATATCGTTGAAATACCGGGTGCCAGTTCCCCCATCGGCAATAATTGACTGAGGGGTATACATGGTAAACATATAGGCCACCCAAGCCGTAAGGCTGAAAATCAGCACCCCACCAATGGCCTTACGGGACTCATCCTTTGGTAAAGCCAGGTCCATGATAATAGCAAAGAGGCCAAGGACCAAAATGAATATTTCTGTGTTTATTGCTGCAAAATTCATTATCTGATCCCCCCTATCACTGCCGAAGTATCAGCAAGACGCTCCAATAATGGTAACAACGGCTCTGTGCCGGTTCCCACCATACCCATCAGGAGCTGTGGGAATAAACCAAAGCCTACCAAAGCAATGCCCAGGATTATCAATGGCATCATTTCGGCACCCTTGGCATCGGCATACCGGTCAAAGAGGGTATCCTTCGGTCCAAAGAGAACCTTGGCCAGTACCCGCAAGGTGTACAGAGCCGTGAAGATAATACCGGAAATGGCCAAAACGGCAAATACCGGATATACGCTGAAGGAACCTACGAAAATGGTAAACTCCGGAATAAAGCTGATGAGACCAGGCAGGCCCAAGGAAGCCATACCAGCCAGCATAAAGCCGGTGGCAACCCGTGGCATCTGATGAGCCAAGCCCCGCAGCTCGGTAATACTTCTCATATGGGTCTTTTCATAGACAAAACCAATCATGGCAAAGAACAGGGCACTCATTACGCCGTGAGCCACCATATTGGCCACCGCACCACTGACGGAAACCACGTTCAGGGCGGCAAAACCTAAGAGAACATAACCCATATGGGACACAGAGGAATAACCGATAACATATTTCAAATCCTTCTGGGCAATGGCGATATAGGCCGCATACATAACGTTAATCATGGCCAGACCAGCAATCAATGGTGCCCAGAACTTAGCGCCCAATGGCAACACCAATAACCCTAAACGAATCAGACCATAGCCGCCGATTTTCTTCAAAACGCCGGCATGGATCATGGATACCGCTGTAGGTGCCCCGGCATAACCATCCGGTGACCAGCTGTGGAATGGGAACATGGACAAAAGAGAACCAAAGCCCAACAACAGCAACAGGAAAGCAAAAATCTGAAAGTTTTCACTCAATAGGCCCATCTGTCCGGCAATAGCCAAGGCCTCCATATCAAAGGTATTGACTCCCAACACCGATGATGCCATGAGATACAATGCTACAACGCCTACCAGCATAAAGGCCGACCCCATCAGCAGGTAAATCGTCAGCTTCATACCGGCATATTCCTTGCTGACCCGCTTGGTAGAACCCCAGATTATAACCATAATGTAAATCGGAATAACCACTACCTCATAGCAGAGAAGGAAGATAAACAGATCTGTGGCAATAAAGGTTCCGGTAACACCGGCAATCAAAATCATCAACAGAATATAAAATTCTTTGGTGCGATTAGTTATATTCCAAGAACTATACACCGCTGCCAAACCGATGAGATCAGTTAACAGCAGCATTGGCAGGGAAATACCATCTACACCCAGGGCATAATGAACGCCCAAATCCTTGATCCACGGAATATTCTCCTTAAACTGCATGCCACCCGCCGTCAAATCATAGCTGAAGAAGGCATACAAGGTCAGAGCCAAGGCCACTGTCATAGCCGTCGCGGAAATAATCCGGATGGACTGGGCCGCCTTTGGCGAGACAAAACACATGAGCACAGCAGCGCAGATTGGTGCCAACAGGACTGCTGTCAATAAAGGAAAGCCAGTCATTACAAAGCACCTCCCAAAACTGCCAGATAATACAGGCTATAGGCTACCAGAATAACCACACCGCACACGAAGAAGCCGGCATAATGCTGTGCCTGGCCATCCTCCGCCTTGCTGAGCAGGTTGCTGATCCCCCCCACCAATCCGGCCAGGCCGTTGATGATGCCATCCACAACATAAATGTCAATCCAGTAGAATACCTTAGCCACGCCATCTACAAAGACCTTAATCAGAGCTGCGTAGATTTCGTCAATATAGAATTTATTGTAGCTCAATTTGTACAGGATACCGCATTTTTCCGCAATAGTATCCGAACTCCACTTCTTGGTAACGTAAATGTTCCAAGCCACTCCAAAGGCCACCAAAGAAAGAATGGTGGAAGAAACAGCAATGAACATATCAATACCGGCTTCATGGGCTGCACCAAAGCGAACCCACTCGCCGAAGCCAAACATGTGGCCCCACAGACCGCTGACTACGGCCAGAGCTGCCAAAACCATCAAAGGAACCAGCATAAACCAGGATGCCTCATGAGCATGCTCATAGGATTCCTCGCTGGCTGGCTCACCAAAGAAGGTGACGAACAGCAAACGGGCCATATAAAAGGCCGTCATAAAGGCTGTGAGAGTTGCCAGCAAATACAGCGGAGTGCTTACCGCAGCTGCTGCCCCCAAAATTTCATCCTTGGAGAAGAAGCCGGCAAAAGGCGGAATGCCAGCAATAGCCAATACACCAATGGTCATGGTAACAAAGGTAATCGGCATCTTGTTTTTCAAGCCGCCCATCTTAAAGATGTTGGCCTCGTCTGCCATGGCATGCATTACCGCACCGGCACAGAGGAACAACAGGGCTTTAAAGAAAGCATGGGTCATCAAATGGAAGAAGGAAGCTGTCAAAGAGCCAACTCCCAGCGCCAGCATCATATAGCCCAGCTGACTGATGGTGGAATAAGCCAAAATCCGCTTGATGGCCGTCTGGGTAAAGGCAATGCTGGCCGCAAAGAAGGCCGTAAAGCCACCCACCCAGGCAATAACATTCATTACACAAGGAATTTCCTGGAACAGGAAGAAGGCACGACCTACCAGATACACACCGGCAACAACCATGGTTGCGGCATGAATCAGGGCCGATACCGGAGTCGGACCCTCCATGGCATCCGGCAGCCACACATGCAGTGGGAACTGACCAGATTTACCGATTGGACCAACGAATAACAGCAGGGCAATTAAGGTCATCAAGCCGGTACCTGCGGACAGGATATGAGCCGGAATGATTTCCTTCAGGGCCATGAAATCCAAAGTCCCGAAATTAATCTGCAGCAACAAAATACCAAGGAGCAGGCCAAAGTCACCCACACGGGTGGTCATAAAGGCTTTCTTGGCTGCCTCCCGGGCCGAAATCTTATAATAGTAAAAACCAATGAGCAGGTAAGAGCACAGGCCCACCAACTCCCAGAATACATACATCTGGAGGAAGTTAACGGCTAATACCAGCCCCAGCATGGAAGCTGCAAACAAGGACAGGAAGGCGAAGAACCGGCCATAGCCCGGATCCCCCTTCATATATCCGCAGGAATAAATCTGTACCAAAAGGGATACTGTGGACACCACTATCAGCATCATGGCTGTCAGCGGGTCAATAAGCACACCCATGGTAATATCAACACTGCCAATGTGCATCCAGCTCAGCTTCTGCACAAATGGCGCCTCAACAGAAATTCCATTATTTATTACTGCATAAGTAACTCCCGTGGACAACAGGAAGCTGATGGTACTCATAGCTACTGCTATAAGGGCCGACAATTTCCCATAGGAACGGGTCAGCATACCGATAACCACAAAGGCAATAGCTGGTAATAATGGGATCAGCCAGGCATGTTCAAGTGCAAACTCATAAAACATCTAATAGCCCCTCCTTAACCCTTCATATTATCCAGCTCATCCACATTGATAGTCTGTCTATCATTGTAAATTCGGTAAGCCAGTGCCACACCAATTGCTACCTCAGCTACGCCAACGGTGATGGCAAACACCGTCATCAGCTGACCAGTCAAATCCGATACCGGAGTAAACCGGTTGAAGGCAACAAAATTAATATTCACCGCATTAAGCATCAACTCAACGCCCATTAAAATGGCGATGATATTGCGCTTGGACAGCACACCGTACAGGCCGATGGCAAACAGCATTGCTGCCAAAAGCAGGCAGTGATTCAACCCTATAGTCATGCTTCGCCATCTCCCTTCGCCAAGATAATGGCTCCCAACAGAGCCGCCAGCAACAAGGTTGCGGCAATTTCAAATGGTAAGATGTAGGTATTGAGCATCATACCCGCCAAGGCATCCACCGTATCCAGGGAAATATACCCGCCGGAGGAAACCGGTGTGGATACAATAACTGTCCCCATTACCAAGGCAAATAACACTACCAGCCCAATAGCCGATATCTTCCGATGATTAAAGGGATTACCCGGAGGTCCATCCTGCCGTTTGGTAAGCATTACACCCATTACCACCAGGATAGCCACGCCACCGGAATAGAGCATAAACTCCATGGCACCCAGGAAATCGGCATTAAGCCAAATGAACAGAATACCTACGCTGATAAAGCAGGCCGTCATCAACAGGGCACTGTGTACCAGATTATTACTCATGACAACGCCCATTCCCGTAGCCAATATTGCCATGGCTACCACATAGAACACCAGGGTACTTAACATCTCATTCATCATTACCCCTCCTGTTCTTGGCCTCAACCACCGCATCATAGGTCATATCTTCCTTGAAATAGGAAGCAAATTCGTAATTTTTGTCCCAGCTAAGCGCCTTTACCGGACAAGCCTCAATGCACAAATCGCAATACATGCAACGTCCTATCTGATGTTTATAGGAGTCCATATGGCGTTTTTTCTCTTCATCAACCGAAACGGTCAAATCCAATGCCGCATTTGGGCAACCCATGGCACAAAGCTTACATGCAATGCACTTTTTATCGTCTAATACCAGATGACCGCCACGAAAGCGTTCTGTCATCGGCAGCTTTTCTTCAGGATAATAAACGGTTTCCTTCTTGCCAAACCAGTGACCCCAGGTAACCTTCAATCCTGCTACAAGTCCTTTGCCCCACATAATTGAAGTCTCCTATCACATAATATTGTAAATATAGATACCAACACCGGTGAGGAGTACGTTTACCAAAGCGATTGGCAACAGTACCTTCCAGCCGAAGCTCAACATGGTATCAATACGAAGCCGTGGGAAGGTCCAGCCCACCCACTGGTAAAACAGTACACAGATAAAGGTCTTAATCCAGAACCAGGCAAAACCCGGCAGGAAATCCGGACCATGCCAGCCACCCAGGAACAGGGTAGTGGTCAGAATACCTATGCACATGAGATTGGAGAACTCCGCCAGGAAAAACAGGGCCCAGCGCATGCCGGTGTACTCGGTAAATGGACCGGCAATAATTTCCGACTCACCCTCAACGAGGTTAAAAGGTGGGCGATTGCTTTCCACCAAAGCCGTAACAATGTAAATCAGAAAGGCTAATGGCTGAAGAACAATAAACCACACATTGGACTGAGCTTCCACAATGGCACTCATTTTCAGGGAACCAGTCAGCATTACAATACCCATCAAAGCGAATACCATAGGCACCTCATAACCCAGCATCTGGGCTACGGTACGCATACCGCCAATCAGGGAATACTTACTATTGGAGGCATAACCGCCCATCAAAAACGGCAGAACCGTCTGGGAAGTAATCGCAATCAACAGGAACAAACCCACATTGACATCCGCCAGAATAACCCCGTCATCAAAAGGGAAGAAGGCATATATCAACGCTGAAGGCACCAACAAAAGAATTGGGGATAATACCCACAACCATTTATCAATCCCCCGAGGAACGATGTCCTCCTTGTCCATAAGCTTGATCATATCAGCTACAGACTGCAGCAAACCACCGGGGCCAACCCGGTTCGGTCCGATACGAACCTGAATAAAGGCGCAAATCTTTCGCTCTCCCAAGGTAAATACCAAAGCTGAGGTAGCCATGATTAAAAGGAGAATAGTTGCGCATATTACCGTCATAATTATATCCACCAGGAGGGGAACCCCCACCAGGGACATCAGAATTTCTCTCAGCGCCTGGGCTGTAGAGTATAAAATTCCGCTATGCATATTTCCACCTGCCTATCAATTTTAACAATCTACCTCACCCATCAATGGGTCGATAGTAGCGAATGCTGTAACGGCATCCGCCAACAACATACCCCTGCACATGGTATCCAGAGCCTGCAAATTCACAATGGATGGCCGACGAATATGTACACGGTACGGCTTAGTGGAGCCATCGCTTACAATATAGAAGCCCAGCTCTCCCCGGGTGTTTTCCACCCGGTGATAGGCATCGCCTTTTGGCGGTTTCAGCACCTTTGGCACCTTGGCCATGTATGGTCCCTCCGGCAGATTGTCCAAAGCCTGCTGAATGATATTGGCACTCTGCTGAATTTCCTTCAGGCGGACAATGTATCTGTCCCAGTTGTCCCCCTGTTTACCCAGAGGAATTTCAAAATCAAAATCCCCATAGGCGCCATATTTATCGATTTTACGGATATCATAATCAATACCGCTGGCCCGGATATTAGGACCGGACATGCTGTATTTCAAAGCATCTTCCTTGGTTATAATGGAAGTATTCTGCATACGGGCTTGGAAAATCTCGTTACCAGTAAAAATCCGGTCATATTCATCCAGCATTGCCGGAACATAGTCAATGAATTTCTGGGTATCCCGCAGGAATTCCTCCTGGGCATCCGCTGCCACACCACCAATACGGATATAATGGGCGGTCATCCGGGCGCCGCAAATGATATTAAATAAGTCCAGAATTTTCTCCCGATCCCGGAAGGCGTAAATCATGCCAGTAGCCGAGCCTAAATCATTGGTCAGGGAACCAATAAATACATGATGGCTGGCAATACGGTTTAACTCCGCACAGATAACCCGAATATACTCGGCCCGCCTAGGCACCTCAATATTGGCCAGCTTTTCCACTGCCATACAGAAGCCCAAGTTATTGTTCATAGCGGATACATAATCCAACCGGTCCGTATAAGGCACGCACTGAACATAGGTCCGGGACTCCATGAGCTTTTCAATACCCCGATGGAGATAGCCCATCACCGGAGTAGCGCCCACGATATTTTCACCGTCCAGCTCCACCTGTACCTGCAAAACGCCGTGGGTACTAGGATGCTGTGGCCCCATGTTTAAGACGAACTTTTCTGTTTGTGCCATGTCAGTACCCCTCCTTCAATTCTTGGCTCCAATGGTACGAAATCCTTCTGAAGCGGATGGCCATCGTAGTTGTCCGGCATTAAAATCCGGCGCAAATCCGGATGATGGAGAAACTTTATCCCCATCAAATCATAGGTTTCCCGCTCTTCAAAATTGGTACCTTCCCAAATCTGGGTCATGGACTCCACCTCCGGGTTGTCATGATCCAGCTTGACCTTTACCGTCACCCACTTGTCAAACCGCCGGGAATACAAGCAATATACCATTTCAAAGTATTCCTTGTAATCCACCGCCGTCAAGCAAGACATGCGGTCAAAGGAGTAGGTAGGAGTCTCTCGCAGCACCTTCATCAAATCCAGCAGCTGTTCCTTACCTATATATATGGCCGGCTCATTTGCCTCAGCATCAAACTCTGCTGTATCAAACTGGGCCTTTAATAATTCCAATTTATCAATTTCAAAATAAGTTCCCATATTACTCCGCCTTTTCTTGCAACCCAGCCACTGGACGGGTCATATTTTGCAGATTAGCCCGGCTGATGGCCTTGGCATCCGCTGCATCATTGGCCAACTCCGGATGCTGTATCAGCTTTTTCAGCTTCAGCATGGCATCAATCAAAGCCTCTGGTCTTGGTGGACAGCCTGGCAAATAAATATCCACCGGCATTACCTTGTCCAGACCTGTAACCACGGAATAGGAGTCCGAGAACGGGCCACCGGCAATATT
>CACZYN010000045.1 GCA_902785445.1 uncultured Anaerovibrio sp. | reverse complement strand
ATAGTCTCCTTGAGCTGTTGTGTCCCCTGTTGCTTTTTTTTTTTTTTTTTCATATAGCCAGTTTCTAGCAACATATCCAATTGCTCCATCTGGTGTAACTACTTCATCCCAGTAGTATGGTGTTCCGTTTAAGCTTACTGTGTTTTGTCCAATAGATCTTCTTGTTACTTTTAATCCATCAGCCAAATATCTTATTAAGTTTCCAGCAGGTGCATCTTTAAGTGCTAATCCACCATTAGCTCTAACTGTATAAATCTCACTTTCATTTTCACTATTTAAGTTGTCTCTCTTAACAAATCCTTGTGTTCCATCAGCTAGAGAAATTCTATCCCAAATAGATCCATTTATATTATATTTTCCAGTATTCAAAACTCTTGTAACTATTTGTCCTCTAGTTAGGTCTTTCATTTCTACTTCGTTTGGTCCAGCATAAAGTTTAACTCCATCTGAAGAGATTGTCATTGTTTCTGAACAATTTACTTCATCAGCTACCTGTTCCCAGTATGTTGAATTAAATTTAGTGTATCCTGTTCTATAACTATCTCCTGACTTAAATACTATCTTGTGCCAACCTGAAGAAAATCTTTGAATTGAAAGTGCTCCTTCATCCCAGTAATTTAAAAGTGCAATTTGATTTCCATTTTCTGCATTTCTGACTACTACCTGTGTATGGCCTTGCTTTACTTTTATATTTTCTGGTCCAATATCTCCTGTTCTATCAGGCGATAGGCAAGCCGAAACTGGCATGTTGTAGAAAACTGGTATAATGAATGTTAAATTATCCATTAAGTTAGCTTTAGACATCATATTATACATTTTTGATGCCTCGCTCTTAGGTGCTTCTATATTTTGCATATATTGTTTCCAATATACACCATTGTAGCTTTCAACATCAAATTTGTTTAGATAAAGTGTATCTTGTTTATTTCCTATATAATCAGAAAGGAATGAAATTCCATCATTTAAGCAGGCTTCTATTGAAGTCCATCCTTTGCTTTTTGCATAATCTAATGCATGTGTGACCACTTCATCCCCTGCACCAGTTGCTCCAATATTAAATAAGTTGTAATAATATTGATTTGTAGATGAATCCCACATTCTAAATGTTCTGCTTGTAGAAGGATTTCCTTGTTCTTGTAATATTCTTGCTACTACATAAATTGGATTTATGTTTTTATTTCTGCAAGCACTATTTATTTGTCTTGCATAATCCATTGTATACAAGAAAGTTCCATTTAATGCATTATATAAATTTTCATCTGAAATTTCTGTGTAACTTAATTGCAAAAATTGAAATAGATTTGAGTTATCACTTAGAAAATTACGTGGATCCATATAGTATCTGATAGCTCCCTCAGAAGCTTGGTCCCATGCATTATCATATGAACCATAAACCCAAGAGCCACCCTTTCCTTGTATTAAACTTTTATTTCCTTTTTCTGCAACTATTGTTTGATCCCAGTCTAGATAAGTTTCCATTATTTTAAACTTCCAAGAAGGATGCTTTGCTCTAAGTGCATCAATGCTCGCTTTAAATCCTGGATATGTCCCCTGATTTAAATTGCTTCCATTGTAGTCATATCTGTATGAGTCAGCCTGTACTTCTGAAAGGCTTGCAAATAATGCATCTGCTAAAAAAAATAATATTATAAAAATTAATGATAATGAAATTGTTTTTTTCGATATTTTTCTTACGTTTTTATACATTTTTTCTCTCCCATTAAAATCATACTTATCATATCATTTCAAGTAATTTTAGTCAATTATTTTTCAATACTTTTTAAAATATTGTAATATTAATGAAATTTTTATAATAACAAAAAAAGACTTATGATTTTCACCATAAGTCTTTCTAGAAACATATAAAAATTATTTAATACCTTTAATTTCTTTTAAGCAATTTGAACAAATGTTCTTTCCCTTGTATTCAACAATGCCCTTTGTGCTTCCGCAAAATGTACAATCTTCTGTATTTTTTCTAAGAACGATTGAATTTCCTTCAACATGAATGTCTAGTGGCTCATTTTGTTTAATCTCGAATTTGTTTCTTATTTCCATAGGAATAACTATTCTTCCTAATCCATCGATTTTTCTTTGAATGCCTGCTGTCTTCATTTTTATATACCTCCTTTATTATATTTTTATCTTCTCTTGTAAAACGTAACCATATTATACCACAGAGTTTTTCCAAATTCAAGTAATATTTCCAAATTTTTCGACTTTTTTTGACAAAATAATACAGATTTCGCATTGTAAGCCAGTTTTAAAGTGCTTAAAATATAATTTTAAGCACTTTTTATAACACATTTATTTATTAATTTCTCTAGGTCTGTAGTATCTACTACAGATTTTTTGGAAGCTTCTAAAAAATCTTTTGAATTTATTTTTTGTAAATCAAATAGATAGCCATTTACATATAATAACTCTCTTACAAATTCTCTAATTGTTCGTCCGTTTCCTTCTCTAAATGGATGAAGAACATTCAATTCTGATAAATAGTATGTTGTTTCTTTTACTATCTCTTCTCTCTTTTTTCCATTTAAATTGTTTTCTTTATTAAGCTTTTCTAAAAGTTTCTTTAGTTCTGGTTCTATATATTCCCATTCGGCAAAGCTAAAAAAGTCTTTTGCAATATTTTCCGTTCTAAGTTTTCCAGCGAATGGGTAAATGTCTTCAAATAAGAATTTATGTATGTTCATAAAATGATTTACATCAAAATTGCCTATCATTTTATTTTGTCTTAAAACAAATAACTTAGTCGCTACTATCTTTTCCTCTGCTTGTTTTAGAGTCTTGTTATCATGAATATTTAATTTGTTTACTAATATATTTGTGCCTGGATAACAATAAATTGAATTTCTTGCTTCGTATAAATCATCTTTCATAATTATGCCTCTGTTTTAAAAGAATTTTTAATTGAGAAATAAATTGATAATCATTTGCAATACCTCTAATTTTGTGGTATTATCTTTTGCGTGAAGATAATATTGCAGTATTGGAGGTATTTTTGCATATGAAAAAGAGTGTAGTAACAGCTGTTACCACGGCATTGGTGATTGGTGCAGCCAGCACAACCTTTGCCGCAGTTAATCCTTTTACTGATGTACCGGCAGACCATTGGGCCTATGATGCGGTAAGTCAGTTGCAACAGGATGGTGTGGTGAATGGCTATCCAGATGGAAATTTCCGGGGCAATCAATTGATGACCCGCTATGAGATGGCTCAGATTGTGGCCAAGGCCATGGCTAAGCAGTCTAAAGGCGTGGGTGCTTCAGGGGTTGACAAGGCTATGGTGGATAAATTGGTGGTGGAGTTTAAGGATGAGCTCACTAATCTAGGTATCCGCTTAGATGATATTGAAAAGCGTCTGGATAATGTTATATGGGAAGGTGCTGTATCTTACGAGTATAACAGTGACCGCCGTCCAAATGGAAAAACTACCGGTCAGAAGGTAATGCTCGCACTTAGTCCGACCATGAATATTAATGAACATTGGAAAGCGCATGCCACAATGGAATTTGCCATGGATGCCAACGCCGCTCATGCTTCCACCGCTGGTGATGATGTGCCTTACAATGGTTCTTACTTTAGCGTGAAGGAAATTTTTGCGGAAACAGATTTCTCGGATAGTGGAAATATTATGCTGGGTCATGTACCAATTGAAACGGAAGCAGATAGTGGCTTGGTGGTAAGCGATGCTATCGCTGGCGCTCAGGTATCCTATGGCGATAAGTGGAAGGGTATTTTGCGGGTTGGCCGCTTTAACTTTGATCCAGGCAAACATAGTACCGAAGAGGGCATGCTGATAGGCGATCCTGCCCTTAATTCTCCAGTGGCCAGCTATGGTTCCTTGGAGGTGTTGACTGCCACTGACAAGTATACCTTTGGTGCGGCATACCATACCTTCCGTAGCACCAAAGTAGGGGAATATATTGGTTTGGATGATTATACCGACGATTCCCTGAATATTTGGAGTGTGGGTGGTGCCTATAATTTTAGCGATAAGGTAAGTTTGGCGGCAGCTTATGCCAAGAATACCAAAGGCTCTGATGTAGATGCTTCTATGAAGAAGGCCTATAACGTTCAGTTATCCTATGGTGAGGCAAGACCGGAAGTACCTGGCTCCTTTGGCGTGTATGCCGGGTATCGTTACCTTACCCGTGCAGCGGCTCCAAGTCCAGCATTTGATGGTGTAATGGCTACTGGTAACCAAAATCAGAAGGGTTGGGAATTTGGAGTATCCTTTACACCGGTTACCAATGTAGTGGGCTCCCTGGCTTACTTTAAGGGCAAGGAATTCACCGCCGATGCTGATACAGACGGCAGCAAATACTTCGGTAAGTTGGAATTCATTTTTTAATCAGATTCAAATGATAAAATCCTGTATATCAGATATACTTCTGGTAGACAGGATTTTTCTTTGTTATTGTTTATGAAAAGAAAAAAGCCAGACACAAAGGTCTGGCGAAAGCAAAAGATAATATAAAAATAAGTGCTTTTGAGTAAACTGCATTTGCAGCTCAAGTGAATAGTAGCAAAACTTTAGGTAAAAGTCTAGCATTTTTTTGGGGAATTTTTTGCAGCTTCGATTAAGCCGTGGAAAGGGGGGATGGAAAAAATAGAACAAATGAGTTATACTATTTATGGATTTATATTAGAGGCATTATATCAGAGTTATAAAATCTGTAGTTTAGGAGGCTTGTTACATGATTAGAAAATTATTCAGTGTATTAATAAGTGCCGTGTTTCTCTTTTCTTCTTTGGGTACCGCCTTTGCTGAGGTGCCAAACACCGCTAATGGCAAACTGGAGGCTGTAGAAAAGGCTGTATACGGTGCTGCTCAGACTGGTGCCATTGTGGAACGTATTGAGCGCCTGGAAAACGATTACGAGGGTACCAAAGGTAGTGGCGGCATGATGGACAGAATCAATACATTGTACGACACCACCTTTGATAATACCAATACTCCATCGATTCTGACCCAGCTTAATGCTTTGGAATGGACTATTTCCCATGATGTAAGCATGGATTCGGTTCAGAGCAGAGTCAGCAAAATGGAAAACGTCATTAACGGAAAGAACAGCGATGGTTCCTTTAAATCCCGTATAGAGAGTTTGGCATCCTTTGCCTTTGGTTCTACTACTATTCCTTTGACTCAGGTGGCCGTTCCGGCGAATACTTTGGTGAAGGTTTCTCTGGTTACCCCAATTAACGCCAAGAATCTTAAGGCTGGGGATATTGTTAAGTATCAGGCAGCAGAGGATGTTATTGAAAATGACATGTTGATTATCACCAAGGGAGCACCAGGTGAAGGTGTCATCAAGAAGGTTTCCCAGGCCAAGAACTTTGGCCGCGATGCGGAAATTGAGATTGATTTCAAGGACATTGAAGCTGTAGATGGCAGTCTTATGGCTATGACCCTGGGCGAAGAATCCAAGAAAAACATGGAGCAGCTGGGCATGGCAGCTGGAGCCAGCTTGGCAGGTATGATTGTTCTCGGTCCAATAGGGATAATTGGTGGTGCCTTTGTTAAGGGTAAGAATATTAATTTGCCAGAAGGCACAGAGCTGTATATTCAGACCAGCAGTGACAACAATGTTTATGCGATTCCTACCACTGGTAACTGATCAATGATATTTTAGCCCTTCCGGCTAATGCCGGAGGGGTTTTCCTTTGCTTGTATTTGACGGGTAAATGGAGTATCATATAGTGTGAGTAACTTTAGATAGGGGACTAGTCCATGAATAAAAAATTAAAAGCATTATTGTGTTCAGGCCTTGTGTTTACAGCAACGGCAATGCCAGCTGCCTACGCAAGTGTCTATAACAGTGATACAGATACTAATGCTGACCTGTTAGATTATATAGAGAACGACCGCCGGGAGGCCAGAAGCAGTTTCCTCACTGAGGAGCAAAAGCAATTGGTGCGGGATGCCTTGGAAATGCGCAAGAATCTACGGGATCCTTTGGATCCTACCAAGAATGTGCCAGTGGCTGTGGAAGGCGACGATTTGGTTTATGATCAGCGCAATGGTGATTTTTCGGCTACTGGCAAGGTGAAAATCACCACATTGGATGCTCAACGGTTCCAAAGTGAACATAGTGATGGCAATCTGGTGCAAAATGAGATCAATGTTCCTGGCAAAGGGCACATGCTGCAAATGACACCGGACCAAGCCAAAATTATCTTGGATGGTTATAGAACCCAGTATAATTACGGCACGAAAATCGGCCATATGGAAGATGTCAACGGTAAGGTAGACCATCAGTATATCAAAGCTAAACGCATTGAGCTTTATCCAGATAAAATCATTGCCTATGATGGCTACATGACCAAGTGCTCCGCGGCCAATCCGGATTACCGTTGTACGGCTTCCATGATTGAAATCTATCCTAATGACAAGATGATTTGTTACGACATGAAGTTTTGGTTGGGCAGTATACCGGTATATTCCACCAAGAAGAAAACCTTCAAGTTGAATGGTGAGGATGGCAGTCAGCAGTTGCCGAAGATTGGCCATAACAAGGATGATGGCTTATGGTTAAGCAAGGATTTTCGCTATTACCTTACCCACAATTTATCCTTGTATACTAATTGGAAATTCACGACCAAGCATCATTTCCGCAATAATGCCAGCATTATTTGGGATAATACCTTGGGAACCTTTGAGCTAACCACTGGTTATTTCGAGGGACATGATCATGTTTGGTTAAAAAAATCCCCGTCATTTCTTTATTCCAAGTCCATTAGGGTAGGCCATACACCATATACTTTGGGTTTCTCCTATGAGCGGGGTTCCTGGAGCCAGAAGAATACTCACAGTATGCATACCTATTATGGTTTAGGTTTAAGTCGTGATGCCATTGATTTGGGTGGCAATCATAAGCTATATTTGAGTACCAGTTATTCCATTACAAAGGAATCTGCTAATACGTCCGATGTCAAGGGTTTTGGCTATACAGCAATTTTGCGACGCCACGTGGATAATCGGTGGGCATACTATGCGCTGTACAGTTTTTCCCAGGCTAATAGCAAAAATACGTTGTTTGACTTTGATTTGGACAGTTATTCCCGAAAAATTGCCGCGGGCGTGAGCTATCGTCTGGATAACAGCAATCGTTTTGTGGTGGGCTCAGCCTTTGATGCTTCAACCCATAAATTGCAGGATATGGACGTATATTGGTTCCATGATATGCATTGTTATCAGTTAATTACCCGCTATCGGGTGAAGCGTCATGAAGTGGCCTTTACCCTGCAGTTTAATCCATGGTAATAAAGGAGCCGGAAATGGATAAAGCATTATTAGAGGTCATAGAGAAAATCCAGGGCAGTGAAGTCCTGATAATTGGCGATATGATAGCAGATATTTATCTGGAGGGGACCATTTCACGGATTTCCCGGGAAGCTCCGGTGTTGGTGCTGGAGCAGGCTGCCGAACGGGTAGTGGCCGGTGGGGCCGCCAATGTGGTAAATAATGCCGCTACTTTGGGTGGCGTAGTCCACGCTGCGGGCCTTTTAGGGGATGACAGCGGTGCCAATGGCCTGACCAGGATTTTAGCTGAGCGGGGCGTGGATATAAATGGTTTTGTGCGGGATGCAAATCGGCCAACCATTTCCAAAACTCGGGTTATTGCTGGGGGAAGGACTACGGTAAGTCAGCAGGTGGTGCGCATCGATAAGGAAAGCAAAGCACCGATGAATGCAGATCAGGAGGAACAGCTAAGCCAATATTTAAACCTGGTTTTACCCCAGGTTAAGGGGGTTGTCCTTAGCGATTACGGCAGCGGCACCATCACCGACAAACTAAAAAAGCTGATTTTGACCTATTGCCAGGAACACCACATTCCTACGATTGTGGATTCCCGGTACGATATTTTGCGGTTTAAATCCGTGGATTACATTAAGCAAAATGATGCGGAGCTGGCGGCGGCTGTAGGGCGTTCTCTAAATAGCGAAGCTGAGCTTGTGGAGGCCGGCAAGGAGCTTTTGGAAAAAATGTCGGCCAAGGGCGTGCTTATAACCCGGGGAGAAGAGGGCATGACCTTGTTTGGGGCTGATGGCTCGGTCAATCACATTCCGGTTTCTGATAAGAGCGAGGTTTTTGATGTGTCCGGTGCTGGAGATACCTGTGTGGCCACGGTAATATTGGCCTTGGCGGCAGGAGTAGAGCCCCTGGCGGCAGCCACTTTATCCAATATCGCTTCCGGTATTGCCGTACGAAAAATGGGTACGGCGGTGGTTTCCGCCCAGGAACTCCGGGATTTTGTTCAAAGCAGATGTTAAAAGAGGGATTTTATGCTAATAGCTGCTGAAAAAATAGAAGAATTTTGCCAGATTTTGCGGGAGGGTGGCCAGAAAGTGGTGTTCACCAATGGCTGTTTTGATATTCTCCATGCCGGTCATGTACGGTATTTGAATACGGCCCGTTCCTTTGGCGATTGTCTGGTGCTGGGCTTAAATAGTGATGCCTCTGTCCGACGTATAAAGGGCCCAACCCGTCCTATCAATAACGAGCTGGACCGGGCGGAAGTGGTAGGTGCTTTAGGTTGCGTGGATTATGTGGTAATCTTTGACGAGCCCACAGCCGAAGCCTTGATTACCAAGGTCCATCCTGATGTTTATGTTAAGGGAGGAGACTATACCATTGAAACTCTGCCGGAGGGCCAGATTGTGCAGAAATATGGTGGCCAGGTGGAGTTGGTAAAATTGGTGGAGGGTCGTTCCACCACCAATGTGATTAAGAAAATCCAGGCGGGAGCAGAGCAATGAAGGACATAAAAAGTGTTTTAGTGGTCAAACTCAGTGCTATCGGGGATGTTATTCATGCCCTGCCGGTTTCTTATGCCATAAAGGAGACTTATCCGGAAGCCAGAGTAACCTGGGTTGTGGAACCCCCAGCTTACGATATACTGAAGGATAATCCTTATATAGACGACATTATTGTTTTTGAAAAGAAGAAATTTAAATCCTTTAGGGGATTTTTAAAAAATTATGGTCCCTTTACCAAGATTTTAAATGCAGATAAGTATGATGCTTCCTTAGATTTACAGGGGCTGTTTAAATCAGCAGCCATTGCCTGGAGTGCCAAGGCCCCTGTACGGCTGGGTACCTGTAATATGCGGGAAATGAGCCATAAGGTGAGCAAACCTGTGGTAGGACCAAATGCTAATGGCCATATTGTGGAGCGGTATCTGGATGTGGCCAGAGCCTTGGGCTGTAAGGTGGAAAAGGTAGTTTTTCCAATGGAAATCTCGCAGCGGGATCAGCAGGCGGCGGAAGGCGCTATGCAGCAGGCGGGGATTCGTATGGAAAATCCTTATGTGGTGTTGGCGGTAGGAGCGAACTGGCCTAACAAAAGATGGCCAACCCGGTATTATGCTCAGGTCAGTGATTGGCTGTACGACCGGAAGATTATTCCGGTGATTATTGGTGACGGAATACTGGATAGCACCCTGGCGGGAGAAATTGATGCGGCAGCGGAAATACCGCCAATTATTTTGGTGGGGAAAACCACCCTAAAGCAGCTGGCCCATGTGATAAAAAATGCCAAGGCAGTGGTAGGTGGGGATACTGGTCCGGTGCATTTGGCGGCCGGATTGGGTGTACCAACGGTGATGGTGATGGGCCCAACGGATGCCAACCGTAACGGTCCTTATGGACAGCTGGAAAATGCCATCGAAGCTAACCGGCCATGTAAATATTGCTGGAAACGAGCCTGCCCGAAGGGCCTGGAATGCCTCGCTACCATTCACCCAGCTGATGTGGAAAAGAAACTGAAAGATTTATTGTAAAGACCACTATGGATATTAATAAACTGACCGTAAATAAAATACTTATAATCGATTTGGCCTTTATTGGGGATGTGATTCTGGCCACGCCAGTGACTCGGGCCGTACGGGAGAAATGGCCTCAGGCGGAGATTACCATGCTGACGGTGCCACTGACGGAATCCGTAGCCCAGATGAATCCCTATGTGGATAAGACCCTGGTATATGATAAGCGGGGCAGCCATAAGGGCCTGAGTGGTATGTGGCGAATGGCCCAGGAATTAAAACAGTATAAGTTCGATTTGGCCATTTGCATGAATTTTGCCCTGCGGGGGGCAGTGGTGGCCTGGTTGGCTCGCATACCATACCGGTTGGGGTATGATGCCCAGCATGGCAGTTGGACGGAAAACCATTTGGAGGTATTGGAGCCCTGGGGCTTCTCCACGGCGGATACCTCTTTGACCTTGGCTCCTCCAGAGGAAGCCGTGTCTTCCCTAGAGGAAAAATTGGCGGATCAGGATATTGCAAAGGGGAAGTATTATGTAGTTTGCCCTCTTGGCAGCTATGAGCGCAAGAACATGCCCCTGCCCATGGCTGCTCAGTTGCTTCGGGAGCTGAACAGTCGCTTGCCGGTATACCTTATTGGGGGCAACAAGGAAAAAATCGACCTGATGGGCTATGCCCAAGCTGGTAAGATTGACGAAGGCCATGTTTTGGCCGGTACCCTTAATTTACAGGAGTTGGCGGTATTCATTCAAAATGCGGCAGGGATGGCCAGCGTGGATACCGGTCCGATGCACATTGCCCAAGCAGTAAATTGTCCCACGGTAGCGATATTTGGTCCAACGGATCCCACAGTTTGGGGGCCAAGAAATGCCAACAGCAGCTATATTTACACTCACGAGCCTTGTTCTCCTTGTTGGGGCAAGGGAGAGTGCCAGGATAATATCTGCATTAAAAAAATAAAAGCGAAGGACATATATGAAAAGCTACAATAACATTCTGGTCATAAACCTTATGCACATCGGGGATTTAATGCTGGTGACACCGGTGTTGAGAACCTTGCGGGCTAACTATCCTACAGCACGGATTTCCCTGCTGGCGGACAAGAAGCTGGCGGATTTGGTGGTGCAGAATAAATGGCTGGATGAGTGCCTGTTAATCGACAAAAAAGGGGCAGATAATCGTTTGCCAGCCTTTATAAAATATATACAGAAGGTCCGTAATAATAATTATGACCTGGTAATAAATTTGCACCGTAATGAACGGGCCTCAGCCCTGGCAGCCTTTAGTGGGGCCAAGACTATTGTGGGCTATAGCAAGCCAGGATTTTCCCTGTTTTTTACCAAGACAATGAATAATCCATCGGTGGCCCATCATATTGGGCGGGGACCCTTTCATTTGTTGCCGCCCTATAAGTATGTTCCCGGGTGGAAACATCAGGTACATGCCCACTTGGAAGTTTTAAAGGAAGCTCTGGGGATTGAAAAAATTGATGATGGCGGTCTGGAAATGTGGGTTGAACCGTCGATTACGGAAAAAACTGCCAAACTGTGGCAGGAAAATTTTCCAGTGGATACCAAGGTAGTGGCCTTTAACATCGGGGCCAGCTGGATTACCAAGCGGTGGCTGGACAGCTATTTTGCCCAGTGTGCCGATGAATTGCTGGAAAAGGGCTATGGGGTAGCCTTTTTTGGTGGTCCCATGGACACAGAGATTGTGGAAAAATGTATCAGTCAAATGCAGTACAAAGATAGTTCCCTTATCAAGATTTTTACTGGTAAGCTATCTCTGGCAGAGCTGGCGGCTATGCTGAAACGTTGTGCCCTGTTCTTGACTACGGATTCCGGCCCTATGCATGTGGGGGTATCCCAGGGAGTGCCAGTGGTTACCATGTTTGGCGCCTCACCAGTGCCGGGTTTTTACCCTTATGATGCCAAGGCGGTACTCATTAAGGCGCCGGAAAAGTGCCACCCGTGTGGGATTCATGACTGCCCACGGACTGGGGAGAACCAATTGGCTTGTATGAAAAATATTCCCGTAGCTGTTGTTATGAAGTATGTTTGGGAGCTATTGGAAAAATATGAGGATTTAGCAGGAAATGTACCCCGGGAATACGGGGCCTATGCCTGTCGGGTTATAGATTTGACGCACGAGGATTAAGGAGGATATCATGGCCACAAAAAAAGACAGATTAAAGAAATTTGTTACTACCGGAATGTCCAAGGTACACATTCTGGTGGTGGGTGATGTAATGCTGGATAAGTATTATTACGGGGAAGTTACCCGAATTTCTCCGGAGGCACCAGTGCCGATTACCCGCGTGGTGGATACCAAGGATACCATGGGTGGCGCCGCCAATGTAGCGCATAATCTGGCCCTGTTGGGGTGCCAGACCTCCATTGCCGGTTTTGTAGGGGATGATTATCATTGCCAGACCCTCATTGACAAATTTATTTCCCGGGGAATTGACTATAAAGGCATTATTTATCGGGAAGAGCCAACTACTACTAAGTTGAGAGTTATTGGCGGCCATCAGCAGATGCTGCGGTTGGATTTTGAAGATACGGAGCCGGTGAAGCCACTGTACGCCAACAGGTTGATAAATTATGTGGAGCAGACCCTGGAAAATGGCTTGGATGCGGTAGTTATTTCCGACTATGGCAAAGGTGCCTGCACCGAGGATGTGTGCAGCAGTATCATTGAGTTGTGTAATAATGCCGAAGTACCGGTATTTGTCGACCCGAAGGGGCGGGAGTGGGACAAATACATGAATGCTGACTTTATAACTCCGAATGTGAAGGAAATAAATGCTATTTTGGAAAAGCCAATAAAGAATCGGGATGAGTCTATTCAGCAGGCGGCTAATTACATAATGAGCAAATTCAAAATAAAGAATGTTTTGGCTACCCGTTCCGAATGTGGCTTGTCCATGGTAACCCCTAAACAGGTGACCCATATTCCGACTAAATCTCAGGAAGTATTTGATGTATCTGGTGCCGGTGATACGGTAATTGCCGTATTTGCCCTGGGTATTGCCGGGGGACTCCAGCCACGGGAGGCCGCTTATCTGGCTAACCTGGCTGCCAGTGTAGTTGTGGCTAAGCTGGGTACCTATGCCGTAAGCAAGGAAGAATTGGAAACAGTATTAATGCAACAGTTGCAGGAGGAAGCTAAATGATTATTGTAACCGGAGGAGCCGGTTTTATCGGCAGCAATATTGTCAAGGAACTGAATCGCCAGGATCGCAGTGATATATTAATCGTGGATGATTTGAATAACCGGAAAAAGGAAAATCAGTCCTATCGCAATCTGCGGGGGCTGAAGTTTATCGATTACATGCACAAGGATGATTTTCTTGCCGCTATTCAGAACAAGGAATTTGACGGAGTAGATGTGGACGTAGTGTTCCACGAAGGTGCCTGCTCCGATACCATGGAATATGATGTTAATTACATGATGAAGGCGAATTACGAGTATTCCAAGGCTGTACTGCATTTTTGCATGGAGCACCGTATTCCGTTTTTGTATGCTTCTTCCGCCTCTACCTATGGTGGTGGTGAGAATGGCTTCCGGGAAGGGGATGAGTGCGAGGATGCCCTGAACCCGTATGCCTATTCCAAGCTCTTGTTTGATCGGTATGTACGCCAGGTATTATCCGATGCCCAGAGCCAGATTGTGGGCTTGAAATATTTCAATGTTTATGGGCCGCAGGAGCATCATAAGGGCAATATGGCCTCTATTTTCTATCAGCTGTATCATCAGGTGAAGGACACCGGTGTTTGCCGTCTCTTTGAGGGTTATGGCAACTTTAGCGATGGTACGCCAATACCTAATGGCGGCCAGAAACGGGATTTTATCTATGTTAAGGACGTTGTAAAGGTTAATCTTTGGTTCTGGAAGAATCAGGGACCTAGCGGAATTTATAATTGTGGAACCGGTACTGCCCATACCTATAATGAGGTGGCAGACAGCGTCATTAAGGCTCTGGGTACTGGTAAGATTGAATACAGGGATTTCCCGGAAGTGTTGAAGGGAAAATACCAGAATTATACTCAGTCCGATACTACCAAGTTGCTGGAAGCTGGCTATGATGAGGGCTTTTACGATATGTACGAAGCCGTAAAGGAATATTGCGATTTCCTGGATGCTGGTGGTTACTTTAAATACGGTAAATAATATGAACAAGGCTGTATTTTTTGATCGGGACGGCACCCTGAATGAGGAAGTACACTACTTGCACAAGGTGGAGGATTTTGTGTGGACAGAGGGGGCCGTTGAAGCAATAAAATATTGCAATGACAATGGCTATTTGGCCATTGTGGTTACCAATCAAAGCGGGGTAGCCCGGGGCTATTACCCGGAAGAGGATATTATGACTTTGCATCACTGGATGAACGCCGATTTGGAGTCCTATGATGCCCATTTGGATGCTATTTACTATTGTCCCCACCATCCCCAGGGAATGGTTAAAGAATATGCGATTGAGTGCCAATGTCGCAAGCCCTTGCCAGGGATGCTGTTACAGGCCCAAAGGGATTACGATATTGATTTATCCGCCTCCTATCTCATTGGTGATGGGGAGCGGGATGTGAAATGTGCTCAAGCCGCCGGGGCTACTGGCATCTTATTCACCGGTGGCAACCTGTATGAGGCTTTGGTACAGGGGATACAGAAAAAATAACGATTTAGAGGATATGTCATGAAGTTTATTCAGATTGCCCATGCAATTACCAAGGATGATGCTGCCAGCCGGCAGCTCTTAAATATGGATGCCATGCTCCGGGAGCTGGGCTACGCAACCGCTATGTACGCCCATAAGGTGGATGAGCGCCTGAAAGATAAGGTAAAGTCCATGGAGGATTTTGCCGCTGACAAGGCCGATATTGTAATATACCACATGACTACGGGTACCTCCTTTAATGAATGGGTGGCGAAATATCCCCAGAAAATCGTATTGTTTTATCACAATATTACTCCCGCTAGGTTTTTCTTTGGTAATGCCTGGGGTTCCTGGTGGAAGTGTATCAAGGGGCGGCGTCAGCTCAAGAAAATCGCCGCTAATAGTTTTTTTGCCTGGGGAGCATCGGAGTACTCCCGCAAGGAACTGGCTGCTTTGGGGATGCAACATACCAAGCAAATGTCCATAGTGGTGGAGCCGGGAAAGTATACCTGCTATAAGCCTTTGCCGGACATGGTAGAAAAATACCGCGATGATATGACCACTATCCTGATGGTGGGGCGGGGAGTTCCGCATAAAAAGCTGGATGAAGCCATCGCTGCAGTGGCTTGGTACAAGGAACATATTGCTAAGGAGATTCGCCTGGTATTGGCAGGCAACATCAAACCAAGCTACGGCAAAAAGCTCCATAAAATGGTGCAGGAGCATAATTTGATGGATAATGTAATATTTACCGGACAGATTTCCAATGAGGCATTATGCACCTGGTATCAGCTTACGGATTGTGTACTGTCCTTGAGTGAACATGAAGGTTTTTGCGTTCCGTTGGTGGAAGGCATGATCTTTGCTAAGCCAGTATTTGCCTTTGCCTGCTCGGCGGTGCCGGAGACCTTGGGAAAAGCCGGAGTGCTCATAGAGGATAAATCTCCGGAAAACATTGCTAAAACTATTAATCAGGTACTAAATGATACGGCGAAACTGGCGGAGCTGCAGGCCGGTCGTCAGCAGCGGCTCCAGGATTTGTCTTATGGCAATCTGCTGGAGCAGTTTAGGCAGGATATTCAGGAAATTATTGCGCTGAAAGCGGAATTACTATAAAGGATGTGTAACCTGTAGCATGGCAAAGCTTACGGCCTTGATTTTGGCCAAAAACGAGGAAAAGAATATTGGTGACTGTATAAAAAGTGTACTTTTTGCCGATGAAATACTGGTAATCGATGATTACAGCACGGATAAAACAGCGGCAATAGCTGAGAGCTTGGGGGCCAGAGTTATTCAACATGCCATGGACAATAACTGGGGGCAGCAAAAGACCTTTGGCATAGAGCAGGCTACTCATCCCTGGATTTATTTGTTGGATGCGGATGAACGGGTGACGGAGCCCTTGCAGGAGGAAATTCTTAAGGCTATAAACCAGGAGGAAAAATTTGTTTATTACAATGCCCGGCTCAATCATTTTTGCGGCAAGGTGGTAAGACACAGCGGTTGGTTTCCTGATTACGGCATCCATCTCATTCCCAAGGATGGCTCCTATGTTACCGGCTATGTTCACGAGGAGATTCATTATAAATATCCTGTGAAAAAACTGCCAAAAAGTGCTTACCTGTTGCACTATACCTATGTATCCTGGGAACAGTATTTGCGCAAGCTGAATACTTACACCACTTTGGGGGCCCGGAAAAAATTCGATGCAGGTAAACGGGCCAATGTTTTGGATATAATCTTTCACCCGCTGTTTGGTATGTTTAAAATATTCTTTATTCAGCGGGCTTTTTTGGACGGTCTCACTGGGTGCTTTTTAACGGTTGCCCATGGGGTTAGCGTATTTATGAAATATTCCAAGCTGTATTATTTGGGTAAGGGAGTAGGTTTGCCCGAGGAATCATCTCCGGAGACCAAGGCTAACAAGGAATGAGTTGATATTATGAGTGAAAACCAGCTCCAAAGCTATCGGGCTTTGGGTCAGCAGATATATGATATAAGAAAAACACGGGAAGCCCGTCGCTATTATGTTTTTTTATTGCGCTCTTTGCGGTATCGGGGAAAGCTTAATGCCTTGCAGCGGCATTTTACCAGCACACCGCTCCTAACGGAAATTCAAAAGCTGTATCCCTTTGTGTATGAGCAGCCTACCCGGGCCTTTTTTTACAATAAATCCACCTTTGAGGAGCGGGAGGAAATCGTTAAACAGCACATGGATTATTTGACTAAGGTTTTGCAGCCGGAAACTATCTTGGATATTTACCGGGAGAAAAACATCCCGTTGTGGGAAGGACCGGAAATTGATGGGAAACGGTTTTGGGCCTGCATTTATTACGAACCGGGTCAGCGTAAGGAGGGCATCTTGTCCGTTATGCTGCGACTGGACCAGGAGCCACTGTATCAGATAATCTTTTGGATTGCCCCGGATAAGCAGGGGGATTGGTCCATGTGGATTGGGGCCATGCAGGGGCCTAATATGGCCGATGCCAAGGATGTGATTAAGAAAATCACCAAGGCCTGCCACAGCTATAGGACGAAAAATCTTATTTTGTATATTGCCCAGGCAGTGGCCCGGGGATTAGGATTAAAAAAGATTTATGCGGTAACCAATTATGGTTATTATGCCAACAATCACGTTCGGGTGGATCGAAAGCTCAAGACCTCCTTCAGTGATTTTTGGGCAGAGGCCGGGGGACATTCCACAGCTGATGAACGCTTCGATGAATTACCACTGGTGGAAAAACGCAAATCCATGGAGGAAGTCCCTACTCGCAAACGGGCAGTATATCGCCGGCGGTTTGAGCTGTTGGACGAGATAGATGCCGCCGTGGACAAGCGTATCCAAGAAATTGGTCGGTAAGTATAATACAATAATTTCAAGGAGCGATTACATTGAAAAAGTGCAATAAGAAGTATCTTTTGCATAGTTTGTTATTTGGGTTATTAGCATTTAGTGTATATATTTTATCTAGTAAGGGGATGTTTGCCGATGGGCACGTGACGCGAAATGCCTTTGCCCAGCTGGCCTTCATTCCTTTCGCTTTTTTGGTGCAGGTTGTTACGGGGAGAAGCGTTTTTTTTAAGCGTTATTTGCCGGAATATTTAATCTGGGCTATTTGGACAATAGCTCTGCCGGTGGCAATGTATATGGAGTACAACATCGCTCAGGATTGGATTCGCTTTAAGGGTGAAACCCTCTTTGGCCATGGTATGTTGCTGGGACTTATCCTCCTGCGAGTTATGGTATTTGATTGGGTGAAAAATCCCTTAGGTTACCTGCTTCATGGCTTGGTGTATGTATCCATGTGGCTGTTGCCCATAGCCCAGGTTATTTATCATTCCATCTACGGGGAATTTATCTCCACTGGGGCGATTATTGCTTTGCAGCAGACTGATCCCAAGGAGTCCCTTGAGTGGATAATGACCTATGTAAAAGTATCAGTTCTTTTGTTGTTGGGTGTTGTCCTGTTGTTCATTGGCAGCCT
>CACZYN010000044.1 GCA_902785445.1 uncultured Anaerovibrio sp. | reverse complement strand
CGGACAGCCCAACATCATTTTCACAATTAAATATTATTTTGCATAATCTACCACCCGGGTTTCCCGAATGATAGTTGCCTTGATTTGGCCTGGATATTCCAGCTCCGCCTCAATCTTCTTGACAATATCATGGGCCAGAGCAACTGACTCAACATCGTCCACCTTATCAGGCTTAACCATAACACGAATTTCGCGACCGGCCTGAATAGCAAAGCACCGCTCAACTCCAGCGAAGCTTTCAGCAATTTCCTCCAAACGGCTCAAGCGCTTGAGGTAAGTTTCCAGACTTTCCCGACGAGCCCCTGGTCGAGCAGCCGATACGGCATCCGCTGCCGCTACCAGCACTGCTTCCACAGTTGTTGGCTGTTCATCACCATGATGCGCTGCAATGGCGTTGATTACCTGCTTGGACTCCCGATACTTCTTAGCTATATCCGCACCAATAGTTACATGGGTACCTTCAACTTCGTTATCAATGGACTTACCAATATCATGGATAAGACCAGCCCGCTTAGCCAGCATAACATCTACGCCCAGCTCGGCGGCCATCATACCAGCCAGATGAGCTACCTCTACGGAATGATTAAGCACATTCTGGCCATAACTGGTCCGATATCTAAGACGACCTAACAGCTTGATAATCTCCGGATGCAAGCCATGTACCCCGGTATCGAAGGTAGCCTGCTCACCAGCTTCCTTAATACGCTGGTCAACTTCCCGGCGGGCCTTTTCCACCATTTCCTCAATACGGGCCGGATGAATACGACCATCAGTAATGAGTTTTTCCAGAGCGATTCTGGCCACCTCACGGCGAACCGGATCGAAACCGGAAAGAATAACTGCCTCTGGGGTATCATCGATAATCAGGTCAATACCTGTCATGGTTTCCAAAGCCCGAATATTACGGCCTTCACGACCAATGATACGACCCTTCATTTCGTCATTTGGCAGAGCTACAACGGATACAGTGGTTTCTGCCACATGATCTGCGGCACACCGCTGGATTGCCAGGGAAATAATATTTCTGGCCTTTTTCTCCGCCTCATCCTTGGTCTGCTGTTCGTATTCCTTAATCATGATTGCCTTTTCATGCTTAAGTTCTTCTTCCACCTCAACCAACAGCATACTCTTGGCATCCTCAGTGGACAGACCGGAAATACGCTCCAATTCAGCCTTCTGCTTTTCATGGAGTTCATTGACCTCCGCCCGGGTCTTTTCCAACTTGGCTTCCCGGGAAGCAAGATTTTCTTCCTTCTTTTCCAAGGCATCAATCTTGCGGTCAAGATTTTCTTCCTTTTGAACCACCCGGCGCTCATGACGCTGGATTTCCGACCGACGCTCCCGAGTATCCTTATCAAGCTCCTGACGAAGACGATGAACATCTTCCTTCGCCTCGAGCATTTTCATTTTTTTCGCTGCTTCGCCTTTTTCTTCGGCTTCTTTTACAATACGGCGGGCCTCTTCCTCAGCAGATCCGATCTGCTTTTCCGCCGCCTGTTTGCGCATCATATATCCACCAAAGCCGCCCACTACCAGAGCAGCAACCGCAGCACCAACTATCTCAATGATAATAACACACCTCCCCTATCATTATTCAGCTTTTTTAAGCGTTTAGTTATCATCAAAATTGACTGTAATTATCCACACAGCCGTACCATTATATTGTACTGTAATTGCTATATAGTGTCAATAAAATGAGACTTATTCAGTCGTAGTTTGGACTCACCGCTGCCAGTCAGCCGTGTCAAAGAGCAGGGTTACCGGGCCGTCATTTTCGGAAATTACCTTCATATCCGCACCGAATTCACCATGCTCCACCTGAAAGCCCCGCTCCCGGCAGCAAGCCATAAATTGTTCGTACAAAGGAATGGCCATATCCGGCTTGCCAGCTCCGGAAAAGCTCGGGCGACGACTTTTTAAATCCGCATATAGAGTGAACTGGGACACCACCAGAAGGCTCCCCCCCACAGCTTCCAAATTCAAATTCATCTTGCCATTTTCATCGCTGAATATCCGGCAATTGCAAATCTTCTCTGCCAACAGCTCGGCTTCCGTTTCTGTATCCTCCGGACCAATTCCCAAGAGCACCAAAAAGCCTTTGCCAATGGCACCATTAACCTGACCATCTATCTCCACCGAGGCCGAATTCACCCGGGTAACTACTGCTTTCATATATTTTCCTCCTAAAAAATGTTATTACGCACACGAAAATGGGACCGGCTAAGTCAGTCCCATTTTTTTACGTTTTTTGACACCTCATCCGTCAGCCTTCGGCTGCCACCTTCCCTAAAGGGGAAGACTTATAAAGGGCAGGGGCGGATGGCTAGAGCGATAGAGCACGTCACGTTAAAAAATCTTTTACTTGTCATTCTTCTGTTTTAGCGAGAAAAATTAATGTTTGAACGAAGTGAGTTTTAATTTTTCCGCTATATGTTAAGGGCAAGGAAAAGTTTTAGTGACGGGACTCGTGCTATAGACAGCCGTCCTTGCCGCTGTCTCATTTTATTTCCAGTGAACAAATCAGTGTGCAACAGGGGCGGATGACTAGAGCGATAGAGCACGTCGGACAAGGAAAAATTTTAGTGACGTGACTCGTGCTATAGACAGCCGTTCCTACTGCTTCTGTCGTGCTTTACTTCCCAGCTTTCATGCGGTTAATAGCACTGAACAACGCCAGCACCGAAGCCGTAATAATATCCGTATCCATTCCAGCACCCCAAGTAATCTTCCCATCGGTGCCCTTAATCCCAATATAAGCCATAGCCCGGGAAGTAGACCCGATTTCCAGCGCATGCTCGCTGTAAATCAAATCTGTATATTTAATATCTGTATTGGCCTGAATGGCGTTACTTACTGCATCCAACCGACCATTACCCTTGGCCTCAAAGGTGGTAGCCTTACCATCGATTTCCAGATCAATAACTCCGGACCGAGTACCATCCACATCCTTCTTTAGTATGAAGTCAATCAGCTTGTACGGTGCCTCCACATTCACATAATTCTCGTGGAAAATCTGATAGATTTCATCCGGCATAAGCTCCTTGTGCTTGTGGTCGGACACACCCTTGACGCAGTAGCCAAAATCTTCCCGCATCTTCTTCGGCATGGTGATACCATACTTCTGCTCCATGATGAAGGCCACGCCACCCTTGCCGGACTGGCTGTTAATGCGGATAACGTCCCCATCGTACTCCCGGCCCACATCATGTGGATCAATTGGCAGATATGGGGTGGTCCAGTGATCAGGATCCTGTTCTTCACGCCACTTCATGCCCTTGGCAATAGCATCCTGATGGGAGCCGGAGAAGGCAGCAAATACCAGTGCTCCGGCATATGGCTGACGAGGTGGCACCTGCATACGGGTAACCTTTTCGTAGAGATCCACCAGCTTTGGCATATCGGTAAAATCCAGCTCCGGATCTACGCCCAGCACAAACATGTTCATAGCCAGAGTAACAATATCCACATTACCGGTACGCTCGCCATTACCAAAGAGGGTACCCTCCACCCGGTCGGCACCGGCTAAAAGCCCCAGCTCCGTGTCTGCTACGCCGCAGCCCCGGTCATTGTGCGGATGCAAGGATAATTCCACTGCATCACGGTATTTCAGATTTTGGGAAATATAGGCCACCTGCATGGCATAGACATGAGGCATAGACATTTCCACGGTAACCGGAATATTAATAATCGCCTTGTGTTCAGGAGTTGGCTGCCATACATCCAGCACTGCATTACAAACTTCCAGAGCGTATTCCGGCTCGGTACCAGTAAAGCTCTCCGGGGAATACTCAAAACGATAATTGGCCCCGGCTTCCTCCGTCAGCTTTTTCAGCAGCTTGGCCCCATCCACGGCAATCTGCTTGATCTCCTCCTTGGACATGCGGAAAACCTGCTGACGCTGGGCCACAGAGGTGGAATTATACACATGAACGATGGCGTTCTTGACCCCTTCCAGAGCTTCAAAGGTTTTCTTGATGATATGCTCCCGGGCCTGGGTTAAAACCTGAACTGTCACATCATCCGGGATAAGATTATCCTCTACCAAACGGCGTAGGAAGGTATATTCCGTCTCAGAAGCTGCCGGGAAGCCCACCTCAATTTCCTTAAAGCCAACTTCCACCAGCATCTTAAAGAATTCAATTTTCTCATCCAAACTCATAGGGATTATCAAGGCCTGATTCCCATCCCGCAGATCCACAGAACACCATTTAGGTGCCTTGTCAGGATGCTCCTTGTACATCCAGCTCATATCTGGCTTAGGTGGCATATAATAGCCCTTGGAATACTTTGTGTAATTCTTCATTTCATATCTCCCCTTATGATTTCTCTCCAACAAACAAAAAGCCTTTCATCTCCAAAGAGACGAAAGGCTGTCTTTCGTGGTACCACTCAATTTCGTGCCAAGCACGCACTCCTAGGATATGCACTGCATATCCACCTGCTGTAACGGCCAGTACCGATTCCACCTACTAATATGTCTATTGGCAATACACATAAATTCAGCTGACTGCTCCAAGACCAGTTCACAAAGGTTCATCCGCTGCCTTGCACCAACCGGCAACTCTCTGGGGAAATTCCCCTTGCTACTACTTCTCTTCAACGCATTTGCTCATTGTTCAATTTCGTTAAATATAACACATGCGAAAGTATATTTCAAGAAATTCTTTTAAAAAAATGGATATCTGTAAAGTTTCTGTCCTCTACAGATACCCATATGTTTATACAACGTTATTAAACTTTATTGAAGGAAATACGGCCCTCCTGCATGGTCATGCTCACATTGTCCCCTTCAGCCACTTCGCCGCGGATAATGGTCTTGGACAGCTCTGTCTCCACCACCTTGGTCAAGAGACGACGCAACGGACGAGCTCCGAAATTCGGGTCAAAGCCTTCCTCAGACAAATAATTAAGTACCGAGTCATCCCAGGTAAGAGTCAGCTTCAGCTGCTTGTTAACCCGTTGATTCAGGTTCTTCAACAGCAATCCGGCAATTTCCTTTACCTGCTCCTTAGCCAAAGCCTTAAATACCACAATATCGTCCACCCGGTTCAGGAACTCCGGCCGGAAATATTCCTTCAAAATCTCCTTAACCGCTTTCTCCGCTTCCTCATAATCCTTGTTCAATATTTCATGAGAACCAAGGTTGGAAGTCATAATAATAACGGTATTCTTAAAGTTAACTACCCGGCCCTTGCCATCGGTAAGACGGCCATCATCCAGAATCTGGAGCAGGACATTGAACACGTCCCGATGGGCCTTTTCGATTTCATCCAACAGAATTACACTATATGGCCGACGGCGTACTGCCTCAGTAAGCTGACCGCCCTCATCATAGCCCACATAGCCCGGAGGCGCACCGATAAGACGGGCTACCGAATGCTTCTCCATGTATTCACTCATATCGATACGAATCATACTGCGCTCATCGTCAAAAAGGGACTCCGCCAAGGTCTTGGCCAGCTCTGTTTTGCCTACACCAGTAGGTCCCAGGAAAATAAAGGAGCCAATCGGCCGCTCCGGTGCCTTGATACCAGCACGGGCCCTAAGGATTGCCTCACTGACCACAGTGACAGCTTCATCCTGCCCCACTACCCGCTCATGGAGATTATCCTCCAAATGGAGCAGCTTTTCCCGCTCACTGGTGAGCATTTTGGTCACCGGAATTCCGGTCCAGCGGCTGACCACCTTGGCAATATCTTCCTCGCCAACCTCTTCCTTTAACAGCTGCTGATCCCCAGCCTTGGCTGCAATAGCAGCTTCCTCTTCCTGCAGCTTTCTCTCCAGTTCCGGCAGCTTGCCGTACTTCAACTCACTTAACCGGCTAAGATCATAATCTCGCTCGGCAGACTCCATCTGACTGCGCACGACATCCATTTCCTTCTTTATGCCCCGAATCCGCAAAATAGCCTGATGCTCAGCATCCCATTCTTCCTGCAGAGCTTCCTGCTCCTGCTTCAGCTGGGCCTTTTCCTGCTGAATAGCCGCCAATTTTTCCTTGCCCGCCGCATCGGTTTCCTTCTGCAAGGCCTGTTCTTCGATTTCCAGCTGCAAAATCTTCCGGCGCACTTCATCCAATGGTGCCGGCATGGATTCAATCTCAGTCCGCAGCTTAGCTGCCGCTTCATCCACCAAATCAATAGCCTTATCCGGCAAAAATCTATCGGAAATATACCGGTCAGATAATACAGCCGCCGATACCAGGGCAGCATCTCTTATTCTAACACCATGATGCACCTCATAGCGTTCCTTCAGTCCCCGCAGGATGGAAATGGTATCCTCCACCGAAGGCTCCCCTACCATTACAGGTTGGAACCGTCGCTCCAGGGCGGTATCCTTTTCAATGTACTTACGGTATTCGTTTAGGGTTGTGGCACCAATGCATCTCAGCTCGCCCCGGGCCATCATTGGCTTCAAGAGGTTGCCGGCATCCATGGAGCCTTCAGATGCGCCGGCACCAACCACTGTATGCACCTCATCAATAAACAGCAGTATTTGGCCATCTGATTTGGCGACCTCATTTAAAACCGCCTTTAACCGCTCCTCAAACTCTCCCCGATACTTGGCCCCGGCAATAAGGGCACCCATATCCAGTGAATACAAGGTCTTGCTCTTCAAGGATTCCGGCACATCACCGGCAACAATCCGACGGGCCAATCCCTCTACTATGGCTGTTTTACCAACACCGGGTTCACCAATAAGTACTGGATTGTTCTTAGTACGGCGGGACAATATTTCGATGGTCCGGCGAATTTCTTCATCCCGGCCCACCACCGGATCCAGCTTGCCCTGGCGGGCCACCTGGGTCAAATCCCGGCCATACTTCTCCAGAGCCTGATAGCTATCCTCCGGATTGGCGGAATCCACCTTCTGCTTGCGATTTTTCTTAATAGAGCTTTCCACCTTGCTCTTGGTAAGACCAAAGCGCTTACAGATATCCCGGGCCTCGTCGCCCCCATCCTCACAGATAGCCAGCAGCAAATGCTCCGTGCTGATATAGGAATCACCCATCTGCTGGGCCAGCTGCTCCGACTTGGCCATTACCCGGCCCAGCTCAATGCTCATGGTGAGACGATCCTGTCCCTTGACGCTTGGAATCTTTTTCAAGGCTCCTTCCAAGCTGGCCTGCAGCATCCGGGTATCCACCTGCAAATCCTGGAAGATAGTGTCCAAGAGCCCCTCCGGCTCCTGGGACAAGGCCAGCAAAACATGCAGGGAGCTAATCTCCTGATGATAATGCAAGGCAGCATTCTGCTGAGCGGTTTGTAAAGTATTTAAAACGCGTTGGGTATATTTTTCCTGTTCCATATATATCCCTCCTACAGTGTATATTTCTCTTTCTATGGGTATTATAAAATAGCAAAAGTCAAAAAGTCAAGAATATTTTCTGACCTTTTGACTTATTGGATAAATATATAACAGCCTAGACCTGGGAAAACCTTTTCGGCTTCATCGCTACGTCCAAATCAACATGCACGTTTATTTTCGGCATCTTCAAAGGCGACAGAGTCGCACATACATCGAACACCAATCTATTTACTGCCCATGTTGAGCCAAGTGCACTGGCATGATGTTTTTTGTACTATTACAGCGCCAGATATGCCGTCATATGCTAGGCGGAGGATGGAGGCATAGCGGTGGCTATGTCGACAGACGACAACAACGCAGATGGCGGTATAAATGGTGCTGTTAGTCAAAATATAATTATGTCAGTGCACTAGGGCACGGACTCCGCTCTTGCAGGCGAAAAGTTCCCCCAGGTCCACCAATATATAACCAACTCAACATTTTGTGCCAAAACATAATACGGGCAGGGTATAGCTGGCTAATGCGATAGGAGTTGGAGTGCAATAGACAGCTGTTCTCTGCCCGTATATCTCACATGTTTTTTAGCATAACCTTAAAGGTGGTGCCTTGCCCAAGCTCGCTTTCCACCTCAATACGGCCATTATGAGCCTCCACAATGGTCTTGGCAATAGCCAACCCCAATCCATTGCCTCCCATCGACCGGGAACGGGCCTTATCCACCCGGAAGAAGCGTTCAAAGAGCTTGCCCACATCCTCCTTGGAAATTCCAATACCATTATCCTTCACAGAAAAATACACCGAATTGCCTTTGCGACCATCATAGGACAGCTCAACTCTGCCCCCATCCTGGGTGTACTTGATGGCATTATCCACCAAGATCAGCATCAGCTGCTGAACCTTTTGCTCATCACCTTTAAACAACACCGGTCCCGTGCCATTCAGCACCACCTCTATGGCCTTTTTCTCCGCCAAAGGCTGCATTTTCCGCACCAGCTGCTCCATGTCCTCCAATAAATCAAATTCCTTGATGTTCATGGTTTCAGCATGGTTGTCCGACCGGGCAATCTGCAGCAAAGAGCCCACCAGGTTGGACATTTTCTTAACCTCGTCCTTCAAGTCATCAATAACCTGCTTTAAAAACGGTGACTCAATGGACGGGTCATTGGCCAGCACATCCGCTGACGCCATAATAACGCTGAGAGGTGTTCTAAGCTCATGGGAAGCATCCGCCGCAAACTGCCGCTGCTTGTAGTAGGCCTTTTGCATGTTGTCCACCACCCGGCCGGACACCACATGCCCTAATGTAATAGCCGTCAACAGCGCCAAAAAGGAAATTCCCCCGTAAAACTGGGTGGCCTTTTTAATACCTTTATACAGGGCCGATACATCCTTGCCCAGGTACACCATGCCAATTTTTTCCCCGCTGACCAGCCGCACATCACAGGAAGTCATCATCAGTACACTAGGTTTTTCCCCATCATCCCGCTGGACAAATACCCCAATATCATTGACAGGTACTTCGCCGCTCTGGATAACCTCCATCACTTCCTCTTCAATACGTTCAGGAGCCCGGGAATAGTTTTGCAGTCGCCCACTGCGGTCAAAGGTATAAAAAAACATCCGCTCCCGCTTACCCAAATCTTCATTGCCATTAAAAACACCATTCCGTATCATGGCCGACTCACTTTCAGACACGGAATGAATCGTTTCCGACAATTCCCGGGCCTGCTCGGAGGTCACCGCCCATTCCATGGTTTGATGGGCCAAAAAAATAATTATGATAAACAGTCCAAACATCAACAGGGAGTAGGCCATAGTCAGGCGCATACGACTATGGGAAAAAACACCCCGGAAGTGGAGCTTATTTTGTTTCCAGTTTATAGCCAACACCTCTAATCGTGTTAATTACAATCCTGCCATCGGCCAAATCCAATTTTTTGCGAATGAGCTTAACATAAGAATCAATATTATTGGAGCTGACATCGGACTCAATACCCCAAATACGGTCCAGAATAATCTCCCGGGGCACCACAATCCCCATGTTCTGCACCAATAAATCAAAAATCTGGAACTCTCGTGGGGAAAGCTGAATTTCCTGCTTGCCCTTCATCAAAAGCTTGGAGGTCCTGTCCAAAGTAAAGCCTCCCAGCTCCATAATATCCTGCTGAATTTTCTGACTGCTGCGCCGGCTAAGGGCCCGCAATCTAGCCATCAACTCGGAAAACTCAAAGGGCTTTACCAAATAATCATCCGCCCCGGCATCCAGACCCGTTACCCGATCCTCCACCGCATCCCGGGCCGTCAGGAGCAAAATCGCCTTCTGATACCCATCCGCCCGCAAGCGCTTACAGGCCTCTACCCCAGTTTCCTTGGGCATCATCCAGTCCAAAATCAATACCTCGTAATCCTCATACATGGCACAATCATATATCATATCCCCGGTCGTCACCCATTCAGTGGAAATACCGTCCTTTTCCAACATATACTGGGTAAGCTTCCCCAGCTTCATATCATCTTCCGCCAATAAAACCCGCATGCAATTCACCTCATTTATTTTAAAGCGGCGAACCGCTTCTTATTCAACCTACATAATAATATCACATATTGAAAAATATGTGAAAACGGGAAGACAAAAAGTGGCACTATTCTTATGGCCAGAGGAAAACATTTTCGCCTGCAAGAGCGGAGTCCGTGCCGTAGGCTCAACATGGGCTGTAAATTGATTAGCGTTCGATGTATGTGCGACTCTGTCGCCTTTGAAGATGTTGAAAATAAACGTGCATGTTGATTTGGAGGAAGCGATGAAGCCGAAAAGGAGACTAAGAAAAAATTTCTGTAAATAAGATCTTCTATGGTTAAAAACAATATATATTTTATGTGTATGCCAGTCAAATGCTCACGGTCAGATAAATCGTGAGACAG
>CACZYN010000043.1 GCA_902785445.1 uncultured Anaerovibrio sp. | reverse complement strand
ATTGCTTCCATGCATTGCTCCGCCAACTGCGATATGAACGGCGAGAACACTGCAATTTTCTTCGGTCTTTCCGGTACTGGTAAGACCACCCTGTCCACTGATCCTAAGCGTAAGCTCATCGGTGACGACGAGCATGGTTGGGACGACAAGGGCGTATTCAACTTTGAGGGCGGCTGCTATGCAAAGGTTATCAACCTTGACAAGGAGTCCGAGCCAGACATTTACAACGCTATCAAGAGAAATGCACTTCTCGAGAACGTAACTGTAGATGCTAATGGTAAGATTGACTTTGCTGATAAGAGCGTTACTGAGAACACTCGTGTATCTTATCCTATTAACCATATCAAGAACATTCAGCCAGGTTCCACTGCACCAGCTGCTAAGAACGTAATTTTCTTGTCTGCTGACGCATTTGGCGTTCTTCCTCCAGTTTCCATCCTGACTCCAGAGCAGACTCAGTATTACTTCCTCTCTGGCTTCACTGCTAAGCTGGCAGGTACCGAGCGTGGCATCACTGAGCCAACTCCTACCTTCTCCGCTTGCTTCGGTCAGGCATTCCTCGAGTTGCACCCTACTAAGTACGGTGAGGAGCTCGTTAAGAAGATGAATGCTAACGGTGCGAAGGCATATCTCGTAAACACTGGTTGGAATGGTACCGGTAAGCGTATCACCATTAAGGATACTCGTGGTATTATCGATGCTATCCTCAACGGTGACATCAAGACCGCTCCTACCAAGAAGATTCCTATGTTCAACTTCGAGGTACCTACCGAGCTGCCAGGCGTTGATCCTAAGATTCTCGACCCTCGTGACACCTATGCAGATGTTTCCGAGTGGGAGACCAAGGCTAAGGATTTGGCTGGCCGCTTCATTAAGAACTTTGGCAAGTACACTGGCAATGCTGCTGGTAAGGCTCTTGTTGCTGCTGGTCCTCAGCTGTAATATTGGCCGCTTGCGCAAGGCTATTGCATTAAAAACGAAGAGAGTCCCATATGGGGCTCTCTTTTGTGTTATAATATAAACATAAACTAAGAGGGGGGATGGAAATGAATATTGCTATTGTTGATGATAATGATATGGACCGGGAAGCTGTACGGGCCTATTGCCAGCAATATATTTCCCATTACTATCCCCAGGATAAGAATACTATTAATATTGAAACTTTTGCCAGTGGTGAGGAATTGGTGGAAGGTTACCAATCCAGCCAATATGATTTGTTGGTCTTGGATATATATATGACGGGAATTTCTGGGTTGGAAACAGCAAAGATAATCCGTGAAATGGATTCAGATGTAAGAATTATATTTTTGACCAGCAGCGATGCACATCTGCTGGAAGGATACAGGGTTTTTGCAACTGGGTATTTCATTAAACCTCTTCAAGAACACGAGGAGGAGTTCGCTGCTACCTTTAATCATATTTTTCCTAAACTGCTGAAAAATAGAGGCGGGATATCCGTTAGGGTTAAAGGGGCTTTGGTGGACATTTCCTATAGCGATGTAATGTATGTTGATGTTAGTGATGCCCATAATATTGATATTCACCTGAACAATACGGTGTTATCTTCACCGATGTCCTATGGGGAAGTAGGGGAGATGCTGCTAAAGGAAGTACGATTCCTGGAGTGCCATCATCGAATCATCGTTAATATGGATTATATTGAGGCTATGGAGCAGGAGGAATTTGTTTTAAAGAATAATATTCACATTCCCATAAGTCGTCGAAAGCGCCAGGATGTAAAGGTGGCCTATATGAATCATATAATAAATAAATGAAAAGGGTGAGGCCAATTGGCCGTCACCCTTTAGTTATTTTCCAGCAGTTTCTTTTGGGAATCAATGTGTTTTTTGATGCTTTCATAGTCCCCCTTTTCCAGCAGGGCATAGATTAGTCGATAACTATGGCGCAGGTCATGGCGCAGCACGGAAATGGCTTTTTCGTCTTCCTGTACCATTCGGGTATGCTCCATGAGATTTTGCAGCTGGCGGGTAAGTCGTTCCTTGGTTTGGGTCAGCTGGCGGTGTTGCACTGCCTCACGGGAATTATAATGCACCAGGGAATAAATAATGAAAAAGAACAGGGGAATGGATAATCGGGTCAGGCGATCACTTAATTCCGGCAGAAAGGTCACATTGGTGATGGAGATAATACACCCAACATAGAAGGATACCGGTAATAGGGCAATATACCATTGAAGCTTGCTATCGGAAACAAATTGCTCGTCAGGTAACAGACTGATGAAGAGCTTCTCTCCCCAGGGATAAATCAACAAAAAGAGGATTAGCCATAGAGTAAGCTGCAACGGAAGCAACCTGGCTGTCATGGTGGAGTAAAGGATAGTAAGAATAATACTGGCTAGTGAATGCAGCATAAAGGCATACAGGGCCTGGATACCAATAACAAAGAAGTGTTGGGATAAGTGGCGAGGAATGAGGATGATGGAAAGAATAAAATAGGGGGTCATACCAAAGAAAAATAGCAGCTTAAAGGTAAGCATGGATATGCCATAGACATTAGTAACAAGAACATTTATCACCAAGCCGGCGATGCTCCATAAAAGCAAAGCTTTCCAGAGCTTGGTGGTTCTCTTTTGGTCTAAAATCTGGCTGAAGGGAAGATAGCGAAAATAGGCTCCAGCAAGATGAATAATCGTTGTCAAAAGGGCATAGGCAAATGTCAGCATGATTGTTCATCCCTCCAATATATGAATAGGCGTACCCAGCCATTGTCCTGGGTAAAGGTGGCATAACCGTTATATTTTTCCAAAAACATTTTCAAGGAAACCATACCAATACCATGCCCCTTACGGGTGGCCCGGGGCAGTCCCTCATCATCCAGATTGATAGGGGTGGCACAAGGGTTGCCCAGGGATATAACACATTGATGTCCATTGTGTTGGACGGTTAATACTATTCCATCATTAGTACCGTTGCTTTTAGGTTCCCGGAGGCTGGCCTGCAGAGCATTTTCCAGTAAATTGGATAATAGAATACCCAAATCATTTTCATCCGTAGCCAAATTATCCGGCAGATTTACTTTGGTGGTAAAGTTAATCCCCAGTCTTTGGGCGCGGGAATAGTAAATGGAAATGGCGGTATTGATAATCGGGTAGTCCGAGTAGGACATGACTGTGGCCGCCGGAAGCTTAAGCTCCTGTTGCTTTAGATATTCCCGTATTTCATCATCTTTTTGCGCATCAATTAGCTCCAGCATATGGTCGTAGCTGGTAAGGAAACCTTGCCGGAATTTTTTTAAAAGGGATTTATTTTTTTGCAGCAAAAGGCGATGCTCCACCAAAGAGACCATTTCATTGGATAAATGCTGGTTGTTTTTTTGCAGCAGCTTATTTTCATTATAACGTTTGGCAGCAATCTGAACATAATGAAAACAGCACAGAAAAACCACCAGGAGATAAAATCGTGACAGTAATATTTCCCAGGAATGCCACAGAATCTTATCAGCGGACATCATGGTTTGGGCAATGGAAATGGATAAAGGCAAGCTGGCGATATAAAGACCGATATTCTTCTCCTGGAAAAATTCCCTCGATGGGAGCAGACGAGAAAACATTTTCTGTTCCCAAGGCAATAGGAGAAAAAACAATATAAGGTTGGATAGGGTATGGATTATCAATGCCTGATCGTAGGCTGTTTCATAAAACCATAGAGTAAGTCCCATATCGCTGATGCTGTGCAATAAAAAGCTCCACAGGGCAGTCATTCCCAGCACGAATATATGTATGGAAATATGGTCGGGAATAAGGCGCAGGAAGATAAGAAAGTAGGGGATCCAGCCGAATATGAGCAGAGCTTTATAGACCATAATGGTAAATCCGCCATAGGTGAATATACCAAAATAAAGGGGCAGGGAAATAAGCCACCAGCTGAGGACCAATTGTAACAGCCTAATGGTTTCTTTTTGGGACATTTCCGGTTTAAAGGACAAGTACCACAGATAGGTACTGCACAGTTGTAGTATAGCAACTAAAAATATTAAGGGAATAATCAATAAATTCATAGATACCTCGCGGTAAAAAAAGTCAAAAGGTCTAAAAATCGACCACTTTTAACAAAAATCGACCACTTTTAACAGAAGTATTGAAATGGAATAATACTTTTGCTAAAGTAAAAATGTCCGATGGGAGGAGAAAGAACTCCCATAAAACACAATACCATGAAGGTATAAATTTATCAAGGTTGAGGGGGAAAATCGGATGTTGAAAAAATTATTGTTATCTGTAGTGGCTCTGATTGCTGTAATTGCAATTGCCGGATGTGGTGCTGACAAGCCAAAGGATAGTGCTGACAAGGCCATCTTGGGGTATTCTGAGATAATGGCCTATGGTGTATCCGATAATATGGCGGCTACCGGTATGACCAAGAAACAGGAAGAGGAAATTCAGGAAGCAGTAATTGGTGATTTGCTGAAGGCGTTTGCGCAGTTCCCACTGAACGATGCTAATGTTCAGACTATAACTACTTCTTATATCACCAAAATGAAGGACGCAATGCAGATCAAAACCAAGATTAAGAAAGATGATGCTGAGCATCCTGTAGTTGAAGTAACTGCCAATGTACTTGACCAGGCAGGCGCAGACAAGTTGGCCAACACGAGTGAGGATATTCAGGCACTTGGTATCGTATTGGGAGCATTGCAGGCTCAGGGCTACACTGTAGAGCAGTTTAAGCAGGATCCAGATTTCCAGAAGGCTACTTTGGAATGCATTAACAGCTACATTAATGAGTTACCACTGGTAATGGAAAAGACCTATGAGGTTAAGTGCGAAATCGTTAAGGGTGACGATGGTAAGACCTATTGGGCTCCAGTCGATGTGGAAGGCCTGAAAAAGTTTGTAAATGGTAACTGATTAACATGTAAGGGATTATATACATCTTAAAGGAGTTATTTTAGATGAAGAAGGTTAGTATGATATTGGCTGCTATGGTATTTGCTCTAGGGGCGCAGATGGCCAGTGCAGCTTCTCTGGTAAGCTCTGCTCCAGAGCTCACCTTGTTGGATGAAGAAGAAGTTATTATCGTAGACGAGCCTGTTGAGTCCGGTGATATTATCCAGACCGAAGATGGCGAGCTTTATGAGGTACAGTAAGAAGGGGTAACACCCGCTTTAAAACATCCGCCCATTTTCGGGCGGGTGTTTTTTTCATATTTGGGGTATAATGATAGGCAAAGAAAATGAGGTGATAATATGAGGGCAATGATAAGACGCAGTATAAAACCATTTTTTATACTGATGTTTACACTGGCCACAATTCTTTGGGCCGGTTGCCTTGATAATGAACAATGTGCAAATAAAGTATTTGCCCAAAAGTATAACTCTGCCGATAATTGGGTGGTTTACTGGTATATTTGTGGCACGGATTTGGAGTCCCAGTACGGCGCGGCTACCGAAGATATTCAAGAGATGTTGGAGGCCAAGCTGCCACCTAATGTGCAGGTGGTTATTCAAACCGGTGGCTGCAGCCAATGGCAGAACAATGCCATGAGCAATCAGGCTATTGGGCGCTATATCTATAATTCCGACGGGCTTCATGAATTGGAGATTGCACCAGACAGTGATATGGGTGATAAGAATACCCTGAAGAATTTTTTGCAGTTTGGTAAAGATAATTTCTCGGCAGATCATCGGGTATTTGTTTTCTGGAATCATGGTGGCGGCAGTGCGGCCGGTGTCTGCATTGATGAACGCACCGGTAATTCCCTTAGCCTAAATGATATTCAGGAGTCTTTCGCTGGTGTATATGGTGCTTCACCGGACAATCCTCCTTTTGAACTGATTGGTTTCGATGCCTGCCTTATGGGGACCTATGATACCGCTAATATGCTGCATGGTATATCCCGTTATATGACTGCTTCGGAAGAGATTGAGCCAGGTAATGGGTGGAACTATACTGGCTGGCTTGGGGCTTTGGCCCAAAATCCTGCTATGGGTGGCGACGTTCTGGGACAGGTCATCTGTGACAGTTATATGGCTGGTTGCCGGGAATATGGCACGGAGGAAGCGGCCACTATGTCCGTTATTGATTTGAACCAGATTCCAGCTTTAAAATCAGCCTATGAATCCTTTGGTATAGAAGCGCTTCAGCAGGCCAAGAACAATCCGCAGGGATTTTTCTCTGCATTTGGCCGGGAAGCTCAACAGGCGGAAAATTATGGCGGTAATACCCGTGATCAGGGTTATTCCAACATGGTGGATATTGGCGATCTAGCTGCAAAATCTAAAAGATTGCTGCCAAGAACGGCTCAGCAGCTGGTTTCTTGTATTAATAATGCAGTAGTGTACAAGGTCCAAGGAAAATACCGTCAAAATGGTAACGGTCTGTCCAGCTATTATCCTTACGACGGTGATAAGGATGTGTTTATCAAATACATAGAGCAGGATTCTGCTCCGATAGCGCAAAAATGTTTATATTACTATTTGCTGTGTGGTGAATTGCCAGAAGTGGCGGAGACTATTTTGGCTGGGAGTGGCCAGACAGGCGGAACGATAAGTGTTCCTCAGGGACAGCCTACCCAAAAGATTTGTGATGTGTCCGCCTTGGAGGATTTACCAGTCAATATCGACAAGGACGGTACTTCCTTTGTGACTTTGTCCAATGAGCAAATGGATTTGCTGTCTTCTGTCCATTGTCAGCTGGTTTACATTGGTGAAGAAGAAGACATAGTGTTATATTTGGGCAGTGACAGTAATATAATTGCTGATTGGGACAAGGGCGTGTTTAAGGATAATTTCGATGGTAATTGGCCAATGCTGGAAGGTCATCCTGTCTATGTGGAAATCACCGCCGAGGAAGATGGCTATAATCTCTATTCCATTCCAATAAAACTCAATGGGGTAGAATGCAATTTGCAGGTAGCATATACTTTTTCTGATGAAAAATATCATATACTGGGTGCCCGTAAAGGGATAGATGACAATGGTATGGGTGACCGTAATTTCATCAAATTAAAAGAGGGAGATAAAATTACGACCATTCATTATGGAATGCCACTGTCCGGCAATGAAAAGGATGTTACCCCAGTGGAAGTGGATACTTTTACCATTGGTGCCAATCCGGTGTTTGAGGATGAATTTGTGGGTGATGGGACTTATGGCTATTTCTTTGAGTTTGTCAGCCCAACTGTTGACAGTGCCCTTTCCCAGATGGTACAGTTCAAGATAAAGGATGGTGGCATCGTCACTACTCTAGAATAATGTACGGGAGGGGATTTGCCTTGGTAAGAATGGCAGAAATTGCTACGCTGATTGTCCTAGCTTTATTGATTATTGGCGGTATTAGCACCTACAACAATATTAAGGAAGCTGAAATCAACATTGGTGCTCAATATGGTCAGGTGGAAAACCAGATACAACGCCGGGCGGATTTGATACCAAATTTGGTGGCAACGGTGAAGGGGTATACAAAGCATGAGGAAAAGGTTCTGACGGAAGTTACGGAGGCGCGGGCTCAAATTGCCGGGGCTAAATCGCCGGAAGAGATGGCAGCAGCCAATGATGCTCTCACTGGTGCATTAGGTCGTCTTATTGCCGTGGCGGAAAACTATCCGGACTTAAAGGCAGATGCTCATTTTACAGAATTGATGCGGGAAATTTCCGGCTCGGAAAATCGTATTGCTGTGGCCCGCAAGGATTATAATGAAGCCATTAAACGTTACAATGTCCTTATCAGCACATTCCCTGGTAATCTTATGGCCGGCATGATGGGATGTTCTGAGGTTGCACCATTTGCAGCTGATGAATCCGCCCACGCTGTGCCGCAGGTGACCTTCTGATGGGGCGCTTAAAAATACTGTGTCAGCTGTTGTTGGCCGCACTGTTTTTCCTAAATATGGGAAGCGTAAGTGCGGCCAATATTCCTGCTCCGCCAAAACAGGAAATCTACGTGGCGGATTTTGCTGGCATGGTAATGTCAGATGACAAAGAACAAATATTGAAGCTTGGCCAGGATCTGGACAGGCGGTTTGGTGCGCAATTGGTAGTAGTGACCGTGGTATCCTTGGATGGTGACTCCATTGAAGAATATGCCAATGAGCTGTTTCGTCGGTGGGGTATCGGTGACAAGAAAAAGAACAATGGTGTATTGCTTCTGGTAGCCAAAGCAGACCGGAAATTTCGCATTGAAGTAGGCTATGGTTTGGAAGGGGCCTTGACCGATGGTTATACCGGTGAGGTTTTGGACGGCATGGTACCATATTTTCGGGAGAATAATTATTCCGAGGGAATAACCGATGCCTACTTTAAATTGGCTGGTAAAACCTATGAAGAATATGGTGCTGATCCCCCAGAGGGCTTTGTAATGGAAGGCTCTGATACCAAAACTGAAACCGATAACGCAAAGACACCGGAAAAGACGGATAATGAGGATGATGATTTTGATTCCATTGGGGATTATGTGATGGCCTTTTTTGGTTTTCTGATTTTCCTTGTTCTGATGTATTTTCTGATCTTTTATGCCCTGATACCAATGCTGGATTTGTTGATTTTTGCTTTTTTGGCGATTCTTTACCTCGTTACCTTTGGCTTTTTGGGTACCCTGGACTATAAGGGAATATCCGGCCGTTGGGGCGGTGGCGGAGGAGGCGGCTTCTTTGGCGGAGGCGGCGGTTCTTCCGGCGGTGGCAGCTCTGGTGGCGGCGGAGGTGGCGGCTTCGGCGGCGGCTCTTCCGGCGGAGGCGGTTCCTCTGGCGGTTGGTAAAAGCTCATTAACTGCGAAATTTATTTTAAAATAAATTTGACAAATGTTACTACCATAGTATAATTAAATAGGTTTTAATCTAAATTTAATATTTGAGACAGGTGTCTGTTTATCAGACTTAATAGAGAAGCTGGTTAAAATCCAGCACGGTCCCGCCACTGTAAGAGGAGCAAGGCTGCAGGTTTGGCCACTGGAGTAATCTGGGAAGGCGCAGCTAGCAATGACTCGAGTCAGGAGAACTGCCTGTTTTGCAATCACCGTTTTTACCTGCGAGCGACAGGAAGGGGATTTTAGGGACTTAAATGGATTTTTAAGACCCTTGTTCTGCTTTTCTGCCTTTTTGGACGAAAAGCTTTTTCTTTGTGTGGTTAAAAACGGTTAGGCTTTGGTGCCTGACCGTTTTTTTGAGCCTTCCTCTTTGGGGAAGGGGGACCACTTGTGGTGGATGAGGTTTTTGGGGTAAAAACGAGGAGAATGTACGAATGAAGCATTGTATTAAATTATTTGCTGTTGTGACAGTCTTTTGCCTGATATTTATTTCTGTCTGCAGCAAACAGCAAACCACATCCTCTGAAGAATATGAGGTTACTGATTATCAGGGGACAGTGGTGCATTTTAAGGAAAAACCCAAGCGGATTGTTACCACAACCAAAGGTACGGACACCATCGTGTTAGGGCTGGTGAAGCCGGACAAGATGATTGCCTGTGACCGGAATTTGGATGATCCCAATAGTTCCAATATGTTGGAGCTGGTCAAGGGGATACCTAATCGCGTTCATCTTCCTAAATTAGAAGAACTGATAGTTTTACAGCCGGATTTGGTGATTGCCGCCGATTGGGGGGATCTGGATTATGTCCAATCTCTACGGGATATGGGTATCAATGTGGTAGTAATTCATGGTGCCAAGAACTTAACTGATGTAAAGGAAAATATCATACTTATTTCCGCAGCTCTGGGTGAACCGGACAAGGGCCAGCAGCTTATTTCCATGATGGAGGAGCGTTTAAACGCCCTAAAGGAGAAAGTTGACCGGTTAGTTCCCCAGGACCAGCGCCAGCGGGCAGTTCTAATATCCCGGGTGGCCTATTACGGAGGCAAGGATTGCATATATGATGATGCCTGCCAGTGGGCGGGTGTTATCAATGGTTTGTCGGAGGCAGGATTGCACCGGGGAACCAAGCTTACCAAGGAAATGATTGTAAAAATTGACCCAGATGTTTTATTTTTACCTAGTTATTCCGTCCGTGGTTTAGCCGATAAACAGAGCTTTAGGGACAATTACATCAATGACCCGTCCTTGCAGCATGTAAAGGCCATTAAGAGTGGCAAAGTACGGGAGCCACGGGATGCCTATATTTATTCTGCGTCCCAGGATTTTTGCTTTGGTGCTCAGGAAATTGCCTATTGTACCTACGGGGACGAATTCAAGCAGGATGACCAGCAACATTTGTCGGTGGCGGAGTAAGTGATGAAAGAAATATTACAGGTTGATAACATAACCACTGGTTATGCTGAAAATAAAATTCTTA
>CACZYN010000042.1 GCA_902785445.1 uncultured Anaerovibrio sp. | reverse complement strand
ATGCGATGGCGCACTCCACGGTGCATCTGGCCTATGGGTTGGATGCCACTGCCATCATCACCCCTACGGATACAGGCTTTCCCACCCAGATGGTGTCCAAATACCGTCCACAGGCCACAATCATTGCCTACGCTACCACCTCCAAGGTGGCCCGTCAGCTGAATCTCCGCTGGGGTGTGCAGCTGGTAAATGGCCGTATTTGGGATGACGAACCAGATCGCACTGGTGCCTCTATTGCGGCGGCCCTTCGTTCCGGTCTCGTGGAAAAGGGTGATATCGCAGTGGTTACTTCTGGTATTACCATGAGTAAGGGCAACAATACCAACAAAATCCAGATAAGAACCATTGATTGATAGGTGCCCTTGTATTCCTTAATGTTTTGTGTTATGATACAATATACTATGAATGGGATAGGAGGTCCGTATAGTGCTTACGGTTTTGATGGTAATAGACGCATTGGTGGCTATTGTTCTGATTGGTTCAGTACTGGCCCAGTCTCCTAAGTCCGCCGGTATGGGCTTGGGCGGCGGTAATGATACCGTGTTCAGCAGCAGCGCCCGGGGTATGGATGCCCTGTTGGCTCGTGTCACTGTTGTTTTTGCAATACTCTTTGCGGTGGTTACTTTGTTTATTGCAAAGATGACCATGTAATGGAAACTTTAAAGCGTTCTCTATCCCTGATTTATCCGAGGTAGTGGACGCTTTTTATTTTAGGAGGATAATCCCGATGATAATCCGTGGTGGCGAACCGTTTTTTTTGCCGGGAGGCCCGCATGGGGTACTTTTAATACATGGTTTTACGGGCATTCCAGGAGAAATGTTGCTCTTGGGGCAATATTTGCATGCCCAGGGTTATACCGTGCTGTGCATGCGGTTGGCGGGTCATGGTACCACTCCTATGGATATGTCCCATATGTCCGGCGAGGATTGGTATTCCTCGGTATGCGATGGCTATTCCCTGCTCACGGGTTGCTGTGAGAAAATTTCCGTGGTAGGTCAGTCAATGGGAGGATTGCTGGGACTTTTATTGGCGGCTGATGTCAAGGTAAATTCCTGTTGTTCTTTGGCTACGCCAATTTATATTCATGAGGATAAGCAGCTGTATCGGTTGCCACCGAAGGAATTATGTCAAAATAAGTTCTGGCCGAAAAAACGACGGATGTATACGGATATTCCCCCGGAATGCAACGCGTCCTATGGGGAATATCCTATGATGTCCATTCATGAGCTGTTAAAGCTCATCGACAAAGGAAAGCAGGAGCTGCCTCGGATAAAATGTCCTCTGTTGGTTATGCAAAGTCATAACGACCATACGGTACGGGATCGGAGTGCCCAGCACATTTATGACCGGACTGGCAGCTACGAAAAGGAACTGGTGTGGCTGGAGGAGTCCGGGCATTTAATTACCATTGGCTGTGAGCGGGATAAGGCCTTCCATGTGGTGGGAAATTTTTTAGATAAATATAAATAGCAGAAAGGTTTTACCTTTATGAAACGAACGAAACAACATAAGAAAATAGAAAAGAATTATAAGAAATCACTCAGAAAATCGCTGATAAAAGATGTGGATGCCAGTGAGCTCGTCACTGGTATTTTATCCTTGTCCAGCCGGGGCTTTGGCTTTGTGGCGCCAGAGGGTATGCAGAAAAATGAAGATGATATTTTCATCCTGAAATCCGGGCTGAATACCGCCATGAACGGGGATAAAGTCCAGGTTCGCCTGCTGCCTCAGACTCAAGTAACCCCAGGCCGGGCCCGGGAGGGAGAGGTTTATAAAATACTGGAGCGGGCCAACAGTAAAATCGTGGGGATTTTCGCCGCCAGCCGAAATTTTGGCTTTGTATCCCCGGATGATACCCGGATTAAAGAGGATATCTATATTCCTGCCGGGAAGTTTCTGGGAGCTGCCACTGGAGACAAGGTGGTGGTGGAAATCACCCAATGGCCGGAGAACGGCTTGAAGGCTGAGGGAACTGTAGTGGAGGTTTTGGGTAAAGCCGGGGCTCCAGGAGTGGATATTTTATCCATCATGCGTCAGTACGATTTGGCGGAGGAGTTTCCTGCTGTGGTGCAGCAGGCGGCTAATGCCGTGGAGCAAACCATCAAGGCCGAGGAGCACATTGGAGTAAATGGCCGGGAGGATCGCCGGCATCTGAAAATTGTCACCATTGACGGTGAAGATGCCAAGGATTTGGATGATGGTGTATATGTGGAAAAACGCCCGGATGGCAGCTTCTTCTTAGGCGTGTATATCGCCGATGTTAGCTGGTATGTGCGGGAAAATGAACCATTGGATATCGAGGCTCAGGCCCGGGGCACCAGTGTGTACCTGGTGGATCGGGTGGTACCAATGCTGCCCAAGGAGCTTTCCAATGGCATTTGCAGCCTCAATGCCGGAGTGGACCGCCTCTCCATGGCCTGTGAAATGGAAATAAGCCCTGAAGGTGAAGTAAAAAAATATAAAATTTTGCCGGTGGTGGTTCATGTATATCGCCGGTTGACCTATACCTTGGTGAATAAGATTCTGGTGGAGCGGGACAAGGATTTTTGCCGGGATAACGAGGATATATTGCCAATGCTCTATACCCTGGAAGAAGTTCGCAATGCTATGTATAAGCATCGCCATCGTCGGGGATCCATTAATTTTGAAATTCCGGAAATCAAGGTTAAACTGGATGAAAAGGGTCGGGCAGTAGGTCTGAAGAAACGGGTTGGCAACTTAGGGGAATCCATTGTGGAGCAGTGTATGCTGGCGGCTAATGAAACGGTGGCAGAGCATATGTGTCGCCGTAAGCAGCCGTTTATGTACCGGGTTCATGAGCAACCGGAGCCAACGAAGATAGAGGCCCTGAATAAATTGATGAATACCTTCGGTCTGCATGTGCGGTCCTCTGCTGAAGGAAAAGTACGCCCGAAGGAATTGCAGATTGCCTTGGAAAAGATTGCTGGTCGGCCGGAGGAGCGGATTCTCAGTACCGTATCCCTGCGGTCCATGCAGCAAGCCCGCTATGCAGCGGAGAATCTGGGCCATTTTGGCCTGGCAGCGGAGTTTTATACGCATTTTACCTCCCCGATTCGCCGGTATCCGGACCTGATTGTCCATCGGCTCCTGCGGGAGAGCTTTCCTACGGGTTCCATTCCTAAGAACCGGCGGGAAAAATTGCTGGAAAAATTGCCGGAAATGGCAGAGCATGCCTCGAAGCGGGAGCGGATTGCTGTGTCTGCGGAGCGGGATACCACCGATTTGAAGAAGGTGGAATACATGACCCAGTTTGTGGGGGATACCTTTGAAGGTATTATCAGCAGTGTGACCGGCTTTGGCTTCTTTGTGGAACTGGACAACGGTGTAGAGGGCCTGGTGCATCTCACCACGCTCAAGGACGATTATTATGATTATATCGAGTCCCGCTACGCTTTGGAGGGCAACCATCATCATCGGGTATATCAGCTGGGTGATACGGTGGAAGTGGTGCTGGTACGGGCCAGCATCGAGGAAAAAGCCTTGGATTTCGTGGTGAAGGATAATTGTGATCCACGGGCCCTGCATATGGCTAATTCTTCCGACCGCAAGGGTAAGGAAAAAGGCTCCAAGGAGGATAAAAAATCCCGCAAGGGAAAATCCAGCAAAGAAAAAACTAAGACTAGTCGCCGGGATAAGGAAGGCAAGAAAGCCAAGGCTGCCTCCAAGGAAAAGAGCCAAAAGGTCATAAAGAAGATTAAGAAAACCAAGATGAACAAGAAAAATAAACACGACCACAAGGGCAAAAAGCGTCGCAAGCCAGACATTATAGCTGAGATATGATGCCTACCTAAAGGATTAGGAGCATAGCTCCGTCGGTGGTAATGTAGTTTCTATATGAATGAGTTATGCCTTCCCCTCTGGGGAAGGTGCCCCCGCAGGGGGCGGATGAGGTATCAATAAACATGGGAAGAAAAAACGAAGGCATTAAAATAGTTTGCGAAAACCGTAAGGCCCGCCATGATTATTTTATTCATGACACCTATGAGGCTGGATTGGTTTTGCAGGGAACAGAGGTAAAATCCCTGCGGGAAGGCCGGGCCAACCTAAAGGACAGTTATGGGGAAATCAAAAATGGGGAAATATTTATTGTGAATATGCACATAAGCCCCTATGATCACGGAAATATTTTTAATCACGACGAACGCCGTCCCCGCAAGCTTTTGATGCATAAATCAGAAATAATAAAATTATTTAGTAAGACCCGTGAGAAGGGTTTTACCATAGTTCCGTTGAAAATATACTTTGTTAAGGGTAAAGCGAAAATTGAAATTGCTTTGGCTAGTGGTAAACATAATTATGACAAACGGCAGGACCTGAAGGATAAGGCCGTGCGTCGTGACGTAGAGCGGGACTTAAGGGGCAGAGGATAATGGCAATGCCCTCCCCTCTGGGGAGGGTGCCCGAAGGGCGGGTGAGGTTCCACCCGAAGGGAATTTCATAATTAAGCATTTCTAATACATTAAGTATAGGGGGGATTTTGATGATAAAGAATATAGCAGTATTGACCAGTGGCAATGACTGTCCCGGCATGAACGCCTGCATTCGCTCGATAGTTCGGACAGCCATCCATAACAATTTGCATATTTGGGGCGTCCGAAATGGTTATCGGGGACTTATCGCCGATGAAATCCAAGAATTAAATACCCGCAGTGTAGGGGACATGATTCAGCGGGGAGGTACCTTCTTGGGAATAGCCCGCAGTGGTGAATTTTTTGAAGAGGAAGGACGCAAGCAGGGCTATGAAAACCTGAAAAAGCATGGCATCGAAGGCCTGATTGTTATCGGCGGCAGTGGCAGCATCAAGGGGGCCGCTACCATGAGCCAGGAATTCGGGATGCCGGTAATTGGTATTCCGGGAACCATTGAAAATGATGTTTGGGGTACGGATTACACCATTGGTTCCGATACAGCAGCCAATACGGTGGTAGATGCCATTAATAAGCTCCGGGATACTGCCAGTGCTCATCGGCGCATTGTACTCATTGAAGTTATGGGAAAGACTTCTGGATGGTTGGCCATGACGGCGGGAATTGCCGGCGGGGCAGAATATGTATTAGTACCGGAAACCAAGTTCAATATCGACCAAATTTGTGAGGAAATCCGGGCTGATTACGCGGCTGGCAAGCGGTACAGTCTGTTGGTAGTGGCTGAGGGTGCCGCTTCTGCCACGGAGTTGGGTAAGCAGATTCAGGAAAAGACGGAAATTGATACCCGGGTTACCATTCTTGGTCATATTCAGCGGGGTGGTTCACCTACAGTTTCCGATCGTATCAATGCCAGCCTTTTGGGGGAGAAGGCGGTGCTTGCCATGGCGGAAGGGAAAAAAGATATCGTCGTGGGCTTTGATACTGGTGTAGTGGTAGAAATTCCAATTGATGAGGCCACTAACAACCGCAAAACTTTAGATACGGAATTCATTCGACTTGCAAAAGTTTTGGCATAAATTTACAATACAAAATATATATAAAACTATTTCTTACGGGGGGCAATGGGGCGTATGAATGATTTGAAAGTGACAGCAAAAATCTTGATATTGGTGGCTATCAGTGCTATCGGTATGCTGTTTGTGGGCTATAGAGGATATTCCTCTATTAATGCTGAAGCAGAGGCACTGAATTTTCTGTATGAGCGGGAATTGCAGTGTGTAAATCTCATTGGTGAAGCTACTGAAACCATGCGGACCATCCAGGTTCGTTCCATGCAGGCTATAGCTGATCCGGTGCGGGCCGATGAGGTTATGAAGACTCAGGCCAAGGATATTAAGAATTTTGATGAAGCTTTGGAGGCTTATGGCGAGAAGATAAAGGATAAGCCAGAAAGCGTGGCCAAGTTTAATGAGACCAAAAAGAGCTGGGAGAAGTTCAAGGTTTCCTTGCCAGCAGTTATTGCTGCTGTTAAGGCCAACGGCTCTGAGGCAGGTACTGCGGAATACAATCGGGCTGGTAAGCAGGATACAGTCGTTCTTCGTGATCAGCTTAAGGGAATGAGCGAAGATGCTATTGCTGAGGCTGCAGCGGTAAATGAGGCCAATAAGGAAGCCAGTGCCTCGGCAATTAATGCCATGGTTATCTGTATTGTGGCCTGCTTGGTGTTATTGTTGGTGGTAAGCTTTGTTATCATCAAGGCTATTAAGACTCCATTGAGTGACATGATTGATACCTGCTATCGTTTGAAGAGCGGTAACTTCGTTGCCAACGGGCAGGTTACTCGTCGGGGGGACGAATTTGGTGATGTGGAACGGGCCCTGGCTGATATGGCTAAGTCCGTAAATGGCTTCCTTAATGAAGTATCCAAGAGTGCGGAGCAGATTGCTTCCGCCTCCGAGGAGCTCACTGCCAGCTCCATGCAGTCCGCTGATGCAGCTGTATCCGTTGCCCAGTCGGTAACTGGTGCTGCTGATGTGGTAGCCGGACAGCAGACCGCTGTGGATAAGGGTACCACTGAGGTTAAGAAGATTAGTCATTCTGTAGAAAATATCAGCCGGGAAGCCGAGGAAGTGGCCTCCAGTTCCTTGCAGGCCTCCAATAAGGCCACTGCTGGTACCAGCGAAGTTAATCGTTCCGTTCAGCAGATTTATACTGTACGGGAAAGCTCCCAGTATGCTTCCGATTTGGTAGATAAATTAGGTGAGCGTTCCAACGAGATTGGCGCCATTGTTGATACTATTTCTGATTTGGCTGGCCAGACCAACCTGTTGGCTCTCAATGCAGCTATCGAGGCTGCCCGGGCTGGTGAGCAGGGCCGTGGATTTGCCGTTGTAGCTGAGGAAGTTAGGAAACTGGCCGAACAGTCCGGTGATGCTGCTCAGCAGATTGCCCAGCTGATCAGCGGTATTCAGAATGATACCAGCAAGGCTGTGGATGCCATGACCAAGGGTAATGATGCTGTTATGGAAGGCACCAAATCTGTGGAAGGACTTAGCAAGGTATTTGAGGAAATCGCTGAGATTGTTAACCAGGTTTCCGAGAAGGTCAGCCACATGTCCGAGGGGGTTCAGGAAGTTGCCCAGCAGGCTGAGGGCGTTACCCATGAAATGGGTCAGATTGACAGCGGTGCCCGCAAGGTGGCTGACGAGATGCAGTCCGTATCCGCTGCTACGGAGCAGCAGTCTGCATCTGCCGAAGAGATTGCCTCCGCCTCCGATGCCTTGGCCAAACTGGCCCAGGATGTCCAGAGCGTTTTGAGAAGATTTAAGTTTTAAATAATAGCTCGTCAACTAAAAAAGTATTTAAAAAGGAACTCAATTGTTTGAGTTCCTTTTTTAGTTTCTATAAAATAATTTAACGTTGTTGACTAAACTTAAAAATGGCGATAAAATGTTAAAAAAAGGGGAGGGAACTCAAATGACAACTGAAGAATTATATGAAAAGTTAGAGTTATTACAAAACCTTAAATGTGAAACCTCCACATTGGAAGTCAAGAGTGCGGGAAATGGGTGTCCAAAACGCTTATATGATACGTTGTCAAGTTTTTCAAACCAGGATGAAGGCGGAATTATTATTTTTGGCGTTGATGAAAGCCAGAACTTCAAAGAGCTGGGTGTATATAATCCACAGGATTTACAGAAAAAAATAAATGAACAATGTTTGCAGATGGAACCTGCGGTAAGACCTTTATTTACTGTGGTAGAGAAGAACAACAAAGTGTTTTTGTCGGCCGAAATACCAGGAGCAGATATAACAGAAAGACCTGTTTTCTATAAGGGAAAGGGTAGGCTAAAAGGATCATTTATCCGGGTGGGAGATAGCGACGAGCCCATGACTGAATATGAGATATATAGTTATGAGGCCTACAGAAAAAAATACCAAGATGATATTAGAGTGATTGAAAGGGCAACTTTTGCGTCATTAAATCAGGAGCAGTTGGCTGAATATATTGATTTGTTGAAAAAAAATAAGCCCCATTTGGCAGCGTTACATGAGAATGAAATATATGAGTTGATGAGTGTAAAGAGAAATGGTGGAATAACATTAAGTACAGTCATGAATTTCAGTCCATATCCCCAGGCATATTTTCCTCAATTATGTATTATTGCTACTGTTGTTCCAGGTACTGATATGGGGGATGTCGGTAGTCAAGGAGAACGTTTTATAGATAATCAGCGCATAGAAGGTAACATATCAGAAATGTTAGATGGTGCTATACAATTTGTAAATAGAAATATGCGTAAAAAAACAATTATAGATTCTGAGACAGGAAAAAGAGAAGATAGAACGGATTACCCAATCACTGCAATTAGGGAAGCTGTCCTAAATGCACTGGTGCATCGCGATTATAGTATCCATACAGAAGGGATGCCTATACAAGTTGTGATGTATGACGATAGAATAGAAATAAAAAGTCCTGGTGGATTGTATGGTAGGATAAAAGTTGATCAATTGGGAAAAGTGCAGCCTGATACCAGAAATCCAGTTATTGCTTCTGAGTTGGAAACATTAAATATTACAGAAAACCGTTATTCTGGAATACCTACTATTAGGAGGACAATGAAAGCATATGGCTTGCCACAACCTAAATTTTTGGATGAGAGAGGTTGCTTTGTTGTTAAATTATACAAGTATGGGCAAAATGTGACAGCTATGAAGAATAGCTCAATTGAAGGGGGAGATAAAGGAGAAAACAATGAGCTTGTCTTGTTCTGTAAAACTCCTAGAAATCGGCAGGAAATATGTGAATTTTTAGGTTTAAGATCCGTAACTTACGCAATTCAGACACATGTGATGCCATTGGTGGAGAGAGGAATAATAAAAATGACGATTCCTGATAAACCAAAGAGCCCTAATCAGTTGTTTTATAGTGAGTAAAGTCAAAGCGTCCAGAGAAAATTCAATTTTTAAATAACTAAAATATCATCTAAAAAGGAACTCAAATTTGAGTTCCTTTTTGCTTTCTCCCGCAAGACGAACGAACGTTAAAAAATATATATAATACCTCCCAATAAGCTTATCATAACAAGGCTAGGGAAGATGGCGATTTGAGGTACATTTGTCTTGCGGGGGGGGGACTCTTCTGATATAATTTACAGGGTTATCCACAAGTAAAATTAGCTTAACTATTATTGAGCGGAGGAAATGGTCATGTGGCTTTTAGATGCCCTGGAAGAACGAAAAAACGATGAGGCAACAGCTATAATTTATAGAGATGAAAATATAAGTTTTAAAGAGTTGTGGCAGCGCTCGGAATGCATTGCCCAGTATTTGTTGAATAATGGTTATAACAAGCATCCGCTGGTGATTTATGGCAACAAGGAAATAGATATAATACCTTGCATGCACGCAGCCCTAAAAGTTGGCATACCATATGTACCAGTGGATACTTTGTATCCAGTAGCACGACTGAATAAGATTGCTGACATATGTGAGGCGGATTTAATCGTCAATTTTTCTGACGAAAGTGGCTTTGGTCGGGTGGAAATAACTCAGTCAGAATTAAAGGAAATATATAGCAAAAAAATCGCTAATAGCGATAAAAATTTATGGGTTAAAGACGATGATATTTGTTATATCCTGTTTACCAGCGGTAGTACTGGCGAACCTAAGGGTGTCCCAATTAGCAAAGGGAATCTGATAAACTTTACGGATTGGTTTGAAGCTTATTGTCATTTAGAAAATGACAAGTATAGTGTTTTAAATCAGGTATCTTATTCCTTCGATGTATCAGATATAATGCTCTATATTTATTTGCCGGCGGGTAATTCGCTGTGTTGTGTAGATAAGGAAATGGCCGCAAATCCAGCGGAATTAATTCCATATTTGGAAAATAGTGATATAAAGGTATGGACTTCTACACCAGCATTTATAGATATATGTTGTCATGATAGCCGTTTTTCCAGTGCAACATTACCGAATTTATCCTTGGTAATTCTGGCGGGTGAGGCATTACAAAAGAAGCTCGTCAGAGATTTGTGGTCCAGATTTGAAGCTATTGAGGTCGTCAATGGCTATGGGCCAACAGAGTGCACGGTATTGCTCACTGCGGTGTCAATTACCAAGGAAATGGTAGAGGATGAAAAATCATTACCGATAGGTTATTTATTGGCTGATGGGGAGATGAAATTAGAAAACCCTACTACTGTGGACGGCCGAGAAGTTGGTGAATTATCTGTAGTTACTAAAAGTGCTAGTAGAGGCTATTATAAAAACGAGGAGCAATCGTTAAAAGCCTATTGGCAGGAACCTTCTGGAATATATGGTTATCGGACTGGGGATCTTGTTTTTGTTGAAGGTGACTTAATATACTACATAGGCCGTCAGGACAGCATGATTAAGTTACATGGTTACCGAATTGATGAGCCAGAGCT
>CACZYN010000041.1 GCA_902785445.1 uncultured Anaerovibrio sp. | reverse complement strand
AAGCCAGATGGAGAGTCTATAAGGGGACATCAGATTGCCTTGGCACTTAGTGAGCACTAGCGTTAGCGCCGGGCGAGCTTAGTACCACTAGGCAATCTGTCTCGAGCGAGAGCGTGCCCCGTTAGACTTCCAGCTGGCGTAAAGCAATGAAGAAGGCTTCACCCTCTTATATCCAGAAATTGTAGTTTCCCGTGGATTTTGACAGTGGCGGAGTTAGCAGGGAAGAATATGCAATCGCCCCGGAATACTTCTATGTATTCCCCACTATCCATAAATAGCGTCCCGCAACCATTAGTACATAAAAGCACTCGAAAGGAGGTTTCATCTGCCCAATATTCCACCAGCTGTTTAACCCGCTCCGTATTAACGAGCATCCGATGCACTTCAAAATACTTGCAGCGGCACAATAACTCCGTGGCACAGCCCTGACGATATTTCAGACAACGAATAGGTTGACGGGGTTGACTGGCCGCCTTAAGATTGGCCACCGCCAAGGCCTTATCCACGTGTAAAGGACGTTTATTGCCCGCCTTATCCATCCGGTCGTAATCATAGAGCCGATAGGTGAGGTTGGAGCTTTCCTGAATTTCTGCCACCAAGGCCCCAGCCCCGATAGCATGAATGGTTCCCGCTTCGATGTAAAATACATCATCCTGCTGGATAGGTACTTTTTGCAGATACTTTTCCACAGTGCCCTTAGTAATGCTTTTACGCAGAACCTCGGCACTTACATCATGGCTTAAGCCATATACCAACTGGGAATCTGGCCGAGCGTCCAGCACATACCACATTTCCGTTTTTCCCAGCTGTCCGTTTTCAAATTCCCGGGCGTAGTCATCATCGGGATGCACCTGCACTGACAAGTCATTTTTTGCATCAATGAATTTGATTAATATAGGCAGCTCACCTTGGGTCCGGGGATGTGTCCCCAGATATTCCGGATGCTGCTGCAATATTTCCTGAAGGGATTTGCCGGCAAATTCTCCCCCCACCGCAAAGGATGGTCCATCCGGATGAGTGGAGCATTCCCAAGTTTCCGCCAAAGGTGTCATATCTATATTCTTGGCAAAATCATCGTTTAAGCGGCGACCGCCCCAGATGTAATCCTTACCCGTGGGCCGCAACATAAAAGGTTTATTGTTCATCATTCCAATTCGAACTTCTCCTTGTCTTCCACGCTGATGCCCCGGCCCAGCTGTACCTCAATCATTTTCAGCTCGCTATCGGCAAACACCGTGTGCCGGCAGCCAGCCTCCATGGTTACCACATCCCCGGGATGAATGTTCTGCTCCATACCATCCACCAGGGTGCGTCCCTGACCGGACAAAACCACCCATACTTCATCACGGTTCTTATGATTGTGATAATTCATGTTCTTGCCAGCCTTAAGCTCCACCTTGATGGTCTGGCTGGTATCATCCACATCCAACACCCGATAGCTACCCCAGGACTTCTCGGCAAACATGGCCCGTTGCTCCAGCTTCTGCACAAAAGGCTTGATATTGCCGCTATCATCCTTGTCCGCCACCAATATGCCATCGGGACTCACCGAAATCACCACATCATGCAGGCCCATGGCCAAAATTGGCAAACCGGTATCGTTGAGAATATGCACGTTCTGGCACTTTTCATTCATCATGCCCTTACCCAGGATGGTTTCATCCATGGACTCCGTAAGGGTGTTCCAGGTGCCCACATCCTTCCACTGACCACTGTAGCGCTGTACCTGAATTTTAGCTTCTTTCTCCACCACAGCGTAGTCAAAACTAATTTTTTCCAAATTGACATATTGGGCAAACAAGTCATGGTAATCATCAAAATCCAGCATGGAATGGGCCTTTTCCAATACATAGCCCAGTTTATAAGCAAATACACCGCCATTCCACAGGGCACCCTGATCAATATATTTTTGGGCGGTTTCCACGTCTGGTTTTTCCTTGAAGGTGGATACCAGGCTAGTTGTCTCTGCACTTGTTGGGATTATATAACCATACTTCTTGCTAGGATAAGTAGGTTCAATACCCATGAGAACCAAATTGGCCTCTCCCTTGGCCGCCTGTTGGCTAAGCTGGCTCAAGGCAGCAAAATAACTGTCATCCACGTAAGGGTCTACCGGGCATACCACCACCGGTTCATCAAGATTTACCCCCTGGACATCAGCCAAATAAGCACTGGCTAAAACGATTGCCGGAAAGGTATCCCGACGGCATGGTTCAATGGACACCCCCACATCGGAGCCCAGCTGATTCTTAATTAAGGAAAGCTGTTCCCGAGAGGTGGCAATAGTCACGGTTCCCTGGGGATCCACGGACTTTATTTGGCGATAAACCCGCTGCACCATGGATTCGTATTCGTTATTATCGTTTTTAAATATCTTGATAAATTGCTTGGAGCGAATGTCGTTGGACAATGGCCACAATCTGGTACCAGACCCACCTGACAGCAGAATAATGTTCATAATAAATCTCCCTTATTACCTAAAATATTGGTTCAGTTCGGCCGTTATCTGTTGTTCCAGCTGCACGGCGCATTCCTGACTGGCAGCAGAAACGCTGATATAGGCCTTTAGCTTGGGCTCCGTACCCGATGGCCGTACCACCACTGATGAATTACCCTCCAGCAGGAATTTCAGCACATCGGACTTAGGCAAACCGTCCAATCCCTGGGCATAATCCAATACCTTAACCACTGGTTGCCCCGCAAGGGCGGTCAGCCCCTGGCGGAATTTTGCCATAATCTCCTGCATTTTCGTAAAACCCGCCGCCCCATCAAACTGATAAGAATGCAGCGTATTCAAGGAATAACCATATTCCCCGTACAATTCACTTAACTTAGCCAGCAAGCTGATTCCCTGGGACTTATAATAGGCAAACATTTCACAAATCATAAAGGCCGCATTGACCCCGTCCTTGTCCCTGACATAAGGTCCCGTAAGATAGCCATAGCTTTCCTCAAAGCCAAAAATATAGTCCTGGTCCCGGCCAGCTTGCTCCATCAGACCAATCTGCTCCCCAATAAACTTAAAGCCCGTGAGAACATTCTTGGTTTCTACCCCGTAGCGGGCTGCAATCCGTTCCCCCAAGTCCATGGTAACAATGGTCTTAATCATCACTGGGTGAGCTGGCATAGTGCCATTGGCCTGGCGACGACTGCAAATATAATCCAGCAGCAGAATCCCCGTCTCGTTACCAGATAAAAGCACATACTCTCCCTGCGCATCCTTTACTGCAATGCCCACCCGGTCGCAATCCGGGTCCGTGGCCAGCAGAAGGTCCGCGTTGCACAGGCGGGCACAGTCCATGCCCAAAGCCATTGCTTCCTTAATTTCCGGATTAGGGTACGGACAAGTAGGGAAATTGCCGTCCGGCACTTTTTGCTCCGGTACCACGGTAATATTGGTATAGCCGCCCTCTGTAAGAGCCCGGATCACCGGCTTTAATCCGGCACCATTCAGTGGAGTGTAGCAAATAGCCACGTTCCGATCAATTTTCGTTTCACCCAACACAGACTGCCTTTTTATCTCCGCAATGAAGGCCGTATATACTTCTTCTGCTATATAATTGATTTGCCCGGAAGCCATCCCCTCTTTGAAGCTGGTCATAGTTACATCATGAAATATATCCAACTTGTCGATTTCCGCCAGAATTTCCCCGGCTGCCCCAGTGGTAATCTGGCAACCGTCGTCACCGTACACCTTATAGCCGTTGTACTTGGCTGGATTATGACTGGCGGTGATCATTACCCCCGCTGCCGCACCAAGATAGCGCACCGCAAAGGACACGGTAGGTACTGGCATCAGCTGGGGCCAAATATGTACTTGAATACCGTTGGCTGCCAACGCTCCGGCTGCCACCTGGGCAAACCGGTCAGATTTAATACGGCTGTCATAACCGATGGCCACCGCGGGGTGGTCATAATGCTTATTAAGGTAATCTGCCAAGCCTTGGGATGCCTTGGCCACAGTATAGACATTCATCCGATTGGTTCCGGCCCCAATAATGCCCCTAAGGCCACCGGTACCAAAGGCCAGTTCCCGGTAAAAGGCATCCTCCACGGCAGTCTCATCCATCTTAGCCAATTCTGCCGACAGATCCGGATCTAATACTGCCTGTTCCTGCCATTGATGATATTTAGCCAATAATTCCTTATCCATGCCTATCCCCTAAAATTGTACTCAAATAAACTCACTTTAAATTATATGAAAAGAAGCTGCAAATCTCAATACTGAAACTTGCAGCTTAGGGTCTTTTATTTAATTCACCACTGTTTATTATGCCTTCCAGAGACCGTGGAGGTTGCAATACTCATAGGTTGCCACCAAAGTCTCCCCTTCGCTAAGCTGGAAGATGGCTTCTGGCTTATCCTGTGGAGTAAGCTTTCTCAGCTGGCATCCCTTACTGGTCTCAATAGCAATCCACTCAATAAGGTGAGCATCGGTCATTGGGTGCTCAACGCTGCCCACCTTAACCGTTACCTTGTCACCAGCCACAGAAACTACCGGTACATGCTTTTCCTGCGCCGCATCCGTAGTGCCCGGAATGAGCTCCTTCATCCCCTGACCACAGCAGGATAATGGGCCGCCCCCATCCTTCAAAACCGTGATAATGTTACCGCACAATTCACACTTAAAAAATCTCATGTTGTCACGCTCCCATCAATACACACATATATATTAACAAAAACATCCAAACAAAATTCTTTATGTATTGATTATACCTTAGTTATTAATTTTTTGCTATAGGCAAAATAAACCACACTATTTAAACATACTGCAGGTGCCGTTCTTTAAAGTACACCGGTCTAAGTCCCACAAACTCCACCAGATCCTGAGCCATCTTAAAATTCATCCCGATGGCTTCCACCTTGTGGGCATCGGAACCTATGGTGACATACTGGCCGCCCAGCTCCTTATAGCGGGCATAAAGCATCAGCAGGGACTCCGCCACCGCCTTGCTGTCCAAACGCCGGGTATTCAGCTCCATAATAATCCCCGTATCCAGCACATTCTTCAGCACCAAATCCACCTGATCATGAAACTGCCGATAGCCGATTTCCTTATCCTCATAAGGAGCATACCGGCTAATGTAATCAATATGGCCCAACACATCAATGTACGGATTGGCCTGCACCATATCCGCCATTACCGCCAAATACTGGCCATAGGCTTCCTCTTTGTTCTTACCCTCATAATAATCTGGATAATAGATGTCCAATTGATCAATGGCATGAATGGAACCAATTACCTGGTCAAAGGGAACCTCCCCAATAAACTCTTGATTGGCCCCAATACTGCCTGGGGTAAGGCCTACCTCCACTCCCAGAAGCAAATCACTACCACGTAATGGCTCATACTGCTCCCAATAAGCCTTGGCATCAAAAAGGAAATCCATATCCTTATAATGCTTGGACTCCTTGTAATCGAAATCATAATGCTCGGTAAAAATGAGGCCAATACCCTGCTGACGGGCCGTGGCCAAAGCATCTGCTGCCTTCATTTGGGAATCTGAAGAAAATTCTGTATGGGAATGACAATCGTACAGCATATTACAACTGCTCCTTTGCCTGCTTTAAGGCCTGGGCCAGCTGATCCGGGCAGGAGGTTGGCTTAGCTCCGCAGCGGACGCCTTCCACCCGGCTGATAACTTCATCGATGTCCATGCCTTCCACCAGTTTGCCAATTCCCTGCAAATTACCATTACAGCCACCAACCACTTTGAGGTTGTGAATCTTGTGGTCCTCAATATCAAACTTCATCAGACGGGAGCACACTCCCTGAGGTGCATATTCAAACGCGCTCATACATATCCCTCCTGCATATACTATATAGCTGAATTTTTTATCATGCCAGCCTATTATACTAGGTTATTAACCACAATGGCATCAGCTAAGGCAGCAAACTCCTTAAGATTGAAGGTTTCCCCCCGTCGTCCGCTGTCGATGCCACAAGCCGCAAAGGCCCGGTCAATGGCCTCCTTGGTAAAGCCCGCCCCCTTCAGGGTATTGGCAATGGTTTTCCGCCGCTGCCCAAAGGCAGCTTTTACTACCCTAAAGAACATCTTCTCATCCTTAACCTCCACTGCCGGCTTCTCCCGCACATCACAGACGATTACTACGGAATCCACCTCCGGGGCCGGAATAAAGGAACGAGGCGGAACATCAAAGGCAATGTGTGGCTTGGTGTAATACTGTACCGCCACAGACAAGGCCCCATAGGTTTTGCTGCCAGGTTTGGCAATCATTCTTAGGGCTACTTCCTTCTGGACCATGGTCACCAAAATGCTGATGGGCAAATGCTTTTCCAGCAATTCCATTAGTATAGGAGTCGTGATGTAATAGGGCAGATTGGCCGCTACCTTAAAGGGTCCATCCCCCATAAGCTCCGGGATATTTACCTTCAAAATATCCCCGGGCACAATCCGGACATTATCGTAGCCCGCCAGAGTTTCCGCCAAAACAGCCGGAAGCTTTTTATCCAGCTCCACCGCGGTAATATCTGCCCCGGACTCAGCCAATCCCTGGGTCAAGGTGCCAATACCCGGTCCGATTTCCAAAATCTTATCCCCAGGCTTGGCGCCGGCAGCATCCACAATGCCCCGAACAATATTGGCATCCACCAGAAAGTTCTGGCCCAGCCGCTTGCTGGCCCGTAAGTTAAAGGCCTTCATGATGTGCCGGGTAACACTAGGATTAGCAATAGTGGCATTCAGGCCCTTTAGCTTGGTTTCCTGATGGATTTCCCCATTTAATTCATTATCAATATCTATGCTCATTTGTTGTTTCCTTCCTCAGCCAAGGCGGCTTCAAATTCTTCCCGGGTAACCCCATAGTGATTCAACCGTTTTAAAAAGGTCTTGGCATTGGCATAGCCAATTCCCAGTCGGGACCCCAAACGGGCCCGCTTGGCACTGGCATCGGCTCCGCCACTGATACCGGACCGCAACAAATCCGTACTGGAAAATATGTCGCTGGGCTCCCAATTTAAGGTACGAACCTTTTCCAAGGCCTTGCGAATAGCTTCCGGAGAGGCCTGTTCAATGCCAATATCATTGTTGGCGGTGGCTTCCTCCACCGGCACAAAGGCGTGCTTGGCGTTAGGACAGCGCCGGGTCACATATTTGCGGATGTGTTCCCCCGCCGTATCCGGATCCGTGAGAATGATTATTCCCCGTTTTTTATAGGCTTTTTCTATGTCATCAAGGCACCGGGGACTCAAGTTAAAGCCCTCAGTAATGATGCAGTCCGCCTCCACCGCCTTGTTGATGGCCACCACATCCATTTTGCCTTCTACTACTAGTACTTCCTTTATCATATATTGACCTCTCCAGCTCAATCTTTTTTGTCATTTATTAAATGTACGCCTTTACGGCTTCATAAACGTCAGCGTGGATAGCCTCGATGCTGCGTGGTTCCCCACCTTCACTGCACTTTACGGTTTTCCAGCCGTATTTTTGGGCCACCCAGCCATAGGCCTCGTGACACCGATGAAGATAGGCACTGTCCTTCTCGTGAATATCCTTTTTCCGGTCGGCATTTTGGGCTGCCCGCGCCGCAATCAGCCGATCACTCACCGCCGGATCCATATCCAAGTACACTACCACGTCCGGTACTGGCAACTTCAATTTCTCAAATTCAAAATCCCATAGCCAAGTGAGGAATTTCTCCCGCTCAACTGGGTCCGTAAGCTTTACCGCCTGATGAACCATATTGGAGGTGGTATAACGGTCTGCCAAAATAATAGCACCATCCTCGTAGGCCTGCTTCCACTTCAAACGGAAGGAAGCATATCGGTCCACCGCATAAAAGGCCGAGGCTCCATAGGCATCCACATCATCGGCATGCTGGCCGAATTCGCCCCCCAGATACATCTTGACCAAAGTCGAGGAGGCACAATCATAATCCGGATATTGCACCTTCATTACATTGTAACCATCCCGCTGAAGATGCTCCAGCAGCTCCCGGGTCTGGGTGGCCTTACCGGAGCCATCCCCCGCTTCAATTGTAATCAGCCGGCCCTTTGCCATCTTTAACTACCTCCAAATATTCCTGTATAGAATCAGTGATTCTGCATTACTTCAATAAATCCCAAACTGCAATCCGCGGGGCCAACTACCCGCATTCCCTGGGACTGTTGCTGGCGCACCGCTTGAAGCAATTCCGCCGTTATCCGCTCACCTGGACATAATACCGGGACTCCAGGTGGATAAAAGCTGATGGTCTCCCCGGCAATCCGCCCAACGGAATCCGACAAACGCACCCGCTCCTTAGGGCTAAAAAAGGCCTGCCGTGGGCTTACCACCACTTCATTGGCCTGATATAAATCCTGGGGCACAACTACAGTCAACGGCTCTTTGCCGGCATTTTCCGCCGCCATATCCCGTAACGCCGTCAATAATCGTTGGCAAACCGCTTCATCATCCGCCATGGAAATGATAAACACCAAATTGTTATTATCGGATAACTCACACTGAATTTTATATTTATGCCGTAATATAGCCTCGGCTTCCGGCCCGGTAAGACCTATTCCCGCCACCTGCACTGTAAGGCGGGTACTATCCAAGGCCATAGTCTGAGTTGTGGTGAGGATTTCCTTTCCCACACAATATAATCCTGCTATAGTATTTATTTCCTGACGCAGCTGCTGGGACAGCTCTACCGCCCGTTGCAGTCGTTCCCGGCCCTCCATGGCCATTTGCAACCGGGCAATATCCAAAGAAGCCAACAATAGCTGATTGGGGCTGGTGGACTGCAATAGAGCCGCTGCGGCCCGAATTTTTTCCCCAAATACCCGGTCACTGCCAATATGCAACATGGACGTCTGGGTCAGGCTCCCCAAGACCTTATGGGTGCTTTGGGCCACCACATCCGCCCCTAAATCCAAGGCCTGACGGGGCATATTTTCAATATGTTCCGCAAATTTCAAGTGGCCACCATGGGCCTCATCCACCAACAGAAGCATATTATGTTCATGTAACACAGCGGCAATGGCTTTTAAATCCCCAGCCATGCCATAGTAGGTGGGATACACCGCCACCAAAGCCTTGGCGTCAGGATTTTCTACCACCGCCCGGTGGACTACTTCCACAGACAGGCACCCAGGAATCCCCAGGCTGGCAATAATTTCTGGCTGAATATATACTGGTCGAGCATCCGCCAATATTATCCCACCGATTATGGAACGGTGGGCATTACGGGGCACCAAAACCTTGTCTCCGGGCTGCAATGTCCCCATAAGCATGGCCTGAATAGCGCTGGTGGTGCCATTAATCATGAACAGGGTCTCTTTGGCCCCCCAAAGCTCCGCTGCCAGCTCTTCAGCCTCTTTAATGCACCCCATGGGCTCATGAAGATCGTCCAATTCCTCCATCAGGGACACTTCCTGCCGCAGTCCCTCGGTGGTAATCAGCTTCTTCAGCCGTGGATGGGCACCCAGGCCCTGCTTGTGGCCCGGGGTATGAAAAGCAAGGGCGCCGTCTCTTGCATAGTTTTCCATTGCATCAGAAATCGGCGCCGTATGTTGATTTGATTTAAATGTATTTTCTCGCATAATAAACACTATTTTCTTGGCTGTGGATACGGCATCTTGATATGAACCCGAGTACCCTTACCAGGCTCGGAAGAAATTGACAGATTGGCACCAATAATCTTGGCCCGCTCCTCCATACCAATAACGCCAAAATGGCCATCGCCGCTGGCGTCAGCCCGATTTTCCTTTAACCGGTCCGTATCAAAGCCCTTGCCCTTGTCCGCCACCAAAATCGCCAGAGAATCATTAGTAAACAACAATCGCACACTGGCGCTGTCCACCTCGGCATGATGCTGAACATTATGCAGGGCTTCCTGAATAATTCTAAACAGGGTAACTTCAATATGGTTATCAAATTTGTATTCCTTGCCGTCCACCTGCAAGTCGATATTTAATACCTTCCGGTCCTCCAAACGACCAACCAGCTGGCGCAAAGCCGCAATAAGGCCCAAATCATCCAGACTCATTGGACGCATGTCAAAAATAATCTGTCGCACATTGCCCAGACAGGTACGAAGCTGTCGCCGCAATTCCTGCAGACTGGCTCTGGCTTCATCGGGACGGGTTTCTACAAACCGCTCACAAATAGAGGCCTGATAAATGAGGTTGACCATTTCCTGGGCTGGTCCGTCATGAATCTCCCGGGATACCCGCAATCGTTCATCCTCCTGGGCCTTGATAATCTGGATACCCAAAAATTTATTCTTGGAGGCAATCTCCATTTGGGTAACCACATCGCTCATCTGGGAAGTAAGATAGCTAATAACCGACCCCAGCTTGGTAGCCAAGGACTCAGCCATCCGCAGGGTACGTTCCATGCTGGCCAGACGCAGCTCAATTCTATCCCGTTG
>CACZYN010000040.1 GCA_902785445.1 uncultured Anaerovibrio sp. | reverse complement strand
GGCCTATATTAAACCAAATAACTATGAGATTTCAAAGACAAGAAAATACAAAAAGGATATAGGCCGTCGGGAAAATATGAGTTACAACGCCAAAAGTGACTGCTATACCTGCCATAATGGGCGAGTTCTCACCAAGCAAAATGTTCAAAGCAGAAAAACAAAAGCTGGCTACAACAGGGAAATAACTATATACTCTGGGGATTGCACCGGGTGTCACTTTAAAGGTTTCTGCATCAAAGGAAATAACTGTAAAACACCAATAGAGGAACGCAACAAAGTCCTGCATGTATCAAAATATATGGAGGAACAGCGGCAGGCATGTCTAATGCGGCTAACCAGTCCATTTGGAACACAATTACGAATGAATCGTAGTATTCAGGTTGAAGGTTCCTTTGCCAACATAAAAGAAGATATGGGATTGCGGAGATATTCGCGCCGCGGGAAGGAAAATGTACTGACCGAAAGTATAATTGTGGCTCTGGCGTATAATATTTCCCGGTTTGACCGTAGGGTAAAGGCCGGAAGAACTGGACTGCATTTATATGATTTAAAACAGCAGCCTGATTTCATCATATACACCGTCATCATATAAACGGTGTTTTTGTTGTGCCGTGAATTAAGCTGCTATGAACAATTATTCAAAATAATAAAAGAAGGACATAATAACAGGGCTGCCGCTTTGGTGAAAAATCATCAAATGCGACAGCCCCTTTTAATTGTTGTTATGTAACCAAATCACAGCCTAATTTTTGTANCTGTCGAGTTTCGTAACCCACTCATCATCCCGATGATCGTAGGTCCGTACCACAACCTTGTCATCATACAGGAAGAGGGAGTTGGTATAAACATGCTTATTGTCGATGCACGGATTGTGAATATTCACCAAATTCTCATTGAAGCGGTTTACGCTGTCATCAGCAAAGCTGTCATTTTTAGGCTTTGTATGGGTGTGACCGGATACCCACAAGCTGCCTGGTGGGCAGTGACTGAGAATTTCCTTTAATTGATCCGCTGGCTGAGCGGTGGTTTGCGGAGTGTTGATTTTTTTCTTATAGGTACGCAGGGTGCCCATAAGAGGTGCATGGCAAAAGAAGATAATAGGTCCCTGCTGATGGGCGGCAATTTCTCCTTTGAGCCATTCCAGCTGTTTGGCGGAGAGCTCTACCTTCAATTCGCCGCAGGCATCCGGGGCCAGATACAGCAACCGGTATTTCCCGATAGACCGGGCATAATATACATCAGGTAAATGATAGCGCTTGGTAAAGGCCATGAGCTTGGCCCATTTTTCCTCATGGGTGCCCATCTGCAAATTACCCTGGGCATCCGGAGTGTCCCTGTAGACATAATCATGATTGCCGGCTATGGAATAGTATGGGAACCGCAGACTACCAAGGAAATTGTCCACGCAGGCAAATTCCTCCTCGATTCCAAACCGTGCGGCCTGATCCCCCAAAACAGCGGCCTCGTCCACATCGTCCCAGCTATTGATATTAGCCAACATAGCCTGCTTGCCAGCCCAAACCTCCTGCTGTTCCTCTGGGGTTGGGTGTTTATTGGTTTTCCAAGGAAGATGCATATCGCTGAGCAACACTATATGGTAATAGTCCGACTTACGGCTGCCGGATGCCAATAATTTTAACGGCTGGAAATAGCTGTCCGCAACCATCCAGCCAGCGGAGAACAACATCCACCGCAAAAAATCCCGTCGTAACATAGTTTCCCCTCCCAGTAAAAGTTTAAAAACGAAACACAATTCTATACTGATATTATATCAAAATGCTAAAAGTAAAAAATATAGTATTATGCTTTTTTATGTAATATGACATAAAAAAAGCCAGCCAAGGAAGTCCTTGGCTGGGAATAGCAAAGCATTAAATTAAAGTTGGAGAAATGTTATATATAAAATAGTAGATAGAATCAAAGTCCATAAGCGGAGCTGATCTCGCTGATTTTTACCGGACGGTGCTCATCAACGGATTTCTTGGCAGCCAAGCCAATAAGAACTGGCTGTAAACCGTCATTAGCATTGACTGGCACATCCTTGTCATTGACAATGGCATCCACAAACTGCTCAACCTCGCTGGCATAAGCCTGCATGTAACGCTCCAGGAAGAAGAACATTGGCTTTTCAGCTACAACACCGTCTTTACCGCTGAATACAGCGCTGGAGGTGGTGTCGTTGGAAATGGCCACGCAACCCTTGTCACCGAATACTTCAGCCCGTTGGTCGTAACCATAGCAGGAAGCCCGGCAGTTATCAATAATAGCTGTAGCACCATTGGCCAGCTTCAAGGTGATCACAGCTGTATCTACGTCACCAGCTTCGCCAATTTTTGGATCAACGGTAACAGAACCTTCAGCATATACCTCTACAACTTCGGAGCCGGAGAGATAACGAACCATATCGAAATCGTGAATGGTCATATCCAGGAAAATTCCACCGGAAACCTTTACATAATCAATGGATGGTGGCTCAGGGTCACGGGAAGTGATTTTGATGATCTGCTGCTTGCCAACCTTGCCGGCAGCCACTGCATCGTGGATGGCCTTGAAGTTGTGGTCGAAGCGCCGGTTGAAACCAACCTGATATTTTTTGCCGCTGGATTTTACTACATCCAAAACAGCCTTAATCTTTTCTACATCATGGTCAATAGGCTTCTCGCAGAATACATGCTTGCCAGCCTTCAACGCCTCAATAGAGAGTGGGGAATGCTGGTCGGTGGAAGCACAGATAAGAACTGCTTCAATGGAAGAGTCCTCCAGAATCTTCTTGTAGTCAGTGTAGCACTCTTCAATGCCCATTGATTTAGCCCAAGCTTTGGTCTGGTCATTGAGGAATGGGTCGGCAATTGCTTTTACCCGTGCATCCTGCACATACTTCGTAATACTTTCCCCATGTACACGGCCAATGCGGCCGGCACCGATGATACCAATGTTGATCATATTATAAACCGCCTTTCAAAATATAAAATGAATTGTATGCTAATCAGCAATATGCTGAATTGGCCAAAAGTCAGTATCAGACAAATTTACCATGTTTTGCAAATTGTCGATAAATTTGTGATGATTTTATGATAAAATTATTATAGGAAAAAAATATTCACTGTCGCCAGGCCTTGCGGTAACGCCCTGGGGGCATTCCAACTATGGAATTGAACACAGCCTGGAAGTAATTGGAATTATTGTAGCCACAGCGCAGGGCAATATCTGTTATGGTATAGCTGGTATTTACCAATAAGTTCTGGGATTCGCCTATGCGTCGGCGAATCATGTACTGGATTGGTGAATAACCAACGGCCTTCTTAAATGTGTGGGAAAGATAATAAGGATTGATGTGCAGAGCGGAAGCTATGTCATTTAATCGTAGGTCTTCCAAATAATGCTCATCAATATATTCCTTAATATGTAGGCCCAGATTATATTCCTGCATGCGGGTGCTGTTAGGCACCGCACTGTGGATTAATGGCATTATTGCAGCCAACAGAGACGCCAATAGATTGTCTTTGGCTTCACTTACCAGCTGTTTTTGCGCATTTTCCTGCAGTACATCAAACAGACTGAGAAACAGCTGTATGGCTGCGAAATGCTTTTCCATCGCTAGGACAGGAGAAACATTTTCGCCGATAAAATGTCCCCGAGGAAGCCCTTTTAGGTGCAAATTTCGGATTCCTAATCGTCGGGTAGCGAAGGGAGTCTGTATTTCCGGGCATAAACCGTGCAGAACCCCTGCGTTGAGTAAGATGATATTTCCCTTGGCAATATCATATACTTGATTGTCTACCATGTAACGGCCACAGCCTTCCTCAATAACAATCATCTCAGCGGTTTCCGCCTGGGATTGCAGGGTGTGGGCTGTTTGTTTTTTTTCGCCACCCTCCCGTTGCAGATAAAACAACTGGGGCTGGGTATTGGCTTCAAAAATGCTGGCCGCTGGTTCAATTACTGATGCTCGTACCATAATATCCTCCTTTGGGTAAAGCAGCTTTCAAAAGGGAATAATAGTAAATAATATTGAGTAAGAGCAATATCCCATAATATTTTCGCCAAAATAAATCAAATAGAGCAAGAATTCAAAGGTTTGTTGTCTGAATTTTATCTATAATGGCAATAAAGAGATAATGTAATGCAAATGTTGTGCTAAATATTAGCAGAAATTAACCATCTATATATTAGCAAATCCTGCGAAAAAAAACTAGTCTTTTTTTGGAAAGATGAAAAAAATACCAAAAAATTGCTTTTTAGCAGGGTGGCTCGGGTCGGCATTTCTTTGGGGGAGGTGCCATATAGATGAAAAATATTTTAAGGGAGAGGTTTTAAGATGTTTAAATGGTTTTTAACTGGCGAGGACAAACCCCGCATCCAAGATGAGGATCTCATAAAGAAAATGTACCATTCGGCCCGAATTCAGGCTGTAACCGCCATGATTTTAGGCTATGGTATGTATTATGTTATGCGGATGACTTTAGGGGTGGCCAAGAAACCAATGATTGAGGCGGGATTTACACCAACTCAGTTAGGTCTTATAGGCGCCGGTATGTTAATTGCCATTGCTGTAGGTAAATGTGCCAATGGCTTTATTGCTGATTATTGCAACATCAAGAAAATAGTGCCATTAGGTCTGTTGGGGGCAGCGGTGGTGAACGTAATTCTTGGTTTTGCGGATAACTATCTGGTTTTTCTGGTTTTGTGGTTTGTGAATGGCTGCTTCCAGTCCATGGGGTCGGCACCATGTACCGTGTCGCTGTCCCAATGGTTTTCCAAGAGTCAGTTAGCTACTTATTATGGATTGTTTAATATAGCTCATTACGTAGGTGAAGGTGCCACTTATCTGGTAACGGCAGTTATAATTGTAGCCTTTGGTTGGCATTCTGCTTTCCTGTTGCCGGGCTTGATTTGTGTGGTTCTGGCTTTCATCATGTATTATTTTATGCGGGACCGGCCGGAGACCTATGGCTTACCTAGTGCCAACGAATTTGAGGGGGAGGCTGTACAGGAGAAAAAAGAGCAGTCTGTTTCCAAGAAGGAAGCCCAGATGATGGTACTGAAGAATCCCTATGTATGGTTGTTGGGCATTGCAGCAATTTGCCTGGGTATTTCCCGGTACTCCATCAGCAGCTGGGGAGTTATTTTCCTCCAGGAAGACAAAGGATTTGATTTGGTAACAGCCGGTAGTATCATGTCCTTGTCACCGGTATTGGGCGGTATCGGTGGCTGTCTGTCCGGTATTATTTCCGATAAGATTTTTAAATCCCATCATTCCGTTACAACCATAGTTTTTGGTTGCATCATGTTTGCCGGTATTTCCGGGGTTTGCTTGGTACCAGCCGGTGAACCATCTATGGCTGCCCTTTGTGTAGCCGTATTTGGTTTCGGACTGGGTGGCTGTCTCAGTTTCGTAGGAGGCTTGTTGGCCGTTGATCTTTGTCCTCGTAAGGCAACGGGAGCCGCCATGGGAGTTATTGGCTTGATGGCTTACGGCGGGGCTGCACTGCAGGATGTGGTAAATGGCTTCCTGATGTCCTCGGCTCAAACAATGGTAGATGGACAAATCACTTATAATTTTGATATGATAATGGCGTTCTGGATGGGTTCAGTTGCCGTTATGACCCTGCTGGTTGTTCCAACTCTTTGGGCAAAGAAAAATAGCAAAGAGGAAACGGCAGCCTGATGGGGAGGATACAAAATGAGTACAGTAAACATTGCTAACGGACCGTGGCTTTTGGCTCCAACACCGCATACAATAACCATAGTTTGGGAGATGGAGCAGCCGGAAAAGCTTCAGTTAGTTTATCAGACGGTCAATGGCAAACAATATTGTATAACCCCGGAACAGGAACGGGAACCAGACTGCCCGGATAATCCGGCGGGGTACTGCCTGTATACTGCTGTATTGTCTGATCTGCAGCCAGAGACGGAATATGAATATGCAGTTTGCGCCGAGGATGGCGAGCTGTTAAGGGCAAGTTTTACAACTTTGGCGGAGAACCCGGAACGTATTCGGTGTGTCACGGTATCCGATTCCCATCTGTTCTATACTAATGAAGCATTTAAACAAATGCTCAGGGAACAGCGTCCGGAGCTTTTATTACATGGTGGTGATATTTCCTTTGGTACCGGCTATCAGCACGAGCAGTATGTGAACAACTGGTTTGCCCGGTTGCCGGAGGAATTGCGTCGGCTGCCTGCTTATCATATTGTAGGCAATCATGACGATGGACCATTTTATGATTTGCTTTTTGCCTCCCGGCAGGCTAAGACAGTAAATTCTCCGGATGGTGGATTTACTTTTTCTTTTGATTATGGTCCGGCCCATATCGTTATGGTGAACAGTAATCCTTGGGGCCTGTTTGAGATGAATGCGGTGAATTCCGGCCAGGTGGCAGACGATTCCCTGCGGCAGCAGATTCGGAACACTTTGGAATGGATAGAAGGGGATTTACGGAGTGAGGCAGCCCAAAAAGCCTCCTGGCGGGTATTGATTACCCATCATCCATATACGGACATTTTTAACAACCGTTATATTGTGCCTTTGGCAGAACGCTGCGGCGTAGATTTAGTCATTGGTGGGCATCTCCATTATTACATTAAATCCGTTTCCGTAGATCCGGAGGTGGGAGCTCGGACAGTCTATGTCTGTCAGGGCAGTACCCAGGACCCTATGGCAGAGTTTGATGTAGGCGGTGACGACAAGCGGCTGTTGGGAGATTTTCCGGAAGTAGTGGCTATGGGCAATAGCAACTATGGCATATTGGAGGCTACTTCGGAAGAGCTTCTATATAAGATTTATGGTTTCCAGTCAGGACAGCCGGATAAGCTGGTGGATACAGTTCGCATTACCCATGCAGCTCCGCAGGTGGAGGTGCTGGCCCCATCTATTCGTTGCCTGAATGACAGTGGGTTGGTGGAGATAAGGGCTGTAGCCTGGAATACTGGTGAGGGGCTGGCCACGGTAGTATTGCCGGTGGAGGATGATGGCGTTCGCCACGAGATTAATCTGTTCGGGGAGCCGGAGGAGAGCCGGGTAGTATTGTTGCAGCCCAAGGAACGGCGTCAGATTGTGGCGTATTATCAACCCCGGGGAGAATGGCGACATAAAATAAGTGTTCTGGGGGCGGAGCAGGATGTGGATATAATTGATGCTCCCCAGATAACCTATGAACATCAACGGGCGTTTATTGGTGAGGGGACAGAGGCGGATTGCCTGACAATTAGTGCTGAAGCCATTAATCATTTATACAAGACCCTTACGGTGGATGTATCATTACATATAAATACTGACTTGGTGGAAACCAAGCGAATTACCTTCCGCCCCCATGAACGGCGTTGCGTAGAGTTTAGCTACCATTTTCAGCGGGCTGGTGAATATAAGGTGAGCTTGGGAGGCTTGCCACCCAAGACGGTTTATGTGGAAGGTGGCATCCAGGCGGTGCCACGCATTGCCGATCGGTCCGGCCACGGCCATGATGCCCTGTTGCATGGCAGCCCAAGAGTTATAACTGAACAGGGGAAAACCGTGATTTATTTGGATAATTATGGTGATTATATTGAAATCCCGGCTAATCCCGATTTGGTGGCGAAGGAGGGCTTTACCGGCGTGGTTAGTGCCAAGGTAGAGCGCTTGGCCGAACCGGATGAAATGAGTCATAATCCGCTCATGGTTCGCGGCAAATCCGTGGGCTGGGGGGCCACTTACCTTATGCGCATGGTAATCGAGCGCCAAGGAGGCCTGAAATGGGGGACCTGTCATGGTATTACGGAGTATTCCTGGCAGGGCGGTGAGGCCGCTGTTGGAAGATGGGCGCAGTACACCTTGTCCTTTGATAAGACCCAAGGGGGCGTATCCTATGTGGATGATGAAGCGGTGGCTCACATTGCGGGAATTGATGGGGAGGTTCAGCTCCGTCAGTGGGATACTGAACCAATTTTTGTGGGTTATTCCTACATTGGCCATGTTATTCCCGAGCTGGGACGGCCAAAGTATTATACTCATTTGCCGGCAGCCATAAGTCAGGTGCGGTTTTATAAAAGAGGCTTGACAGCAGCAGAGAACCAACAGATTGGGCAATCACCGGATCAGTTGGGACCGCAACAGGAAGCTTTGGCGGTATGGCTGGATTTGGATAATATTGCAAATACGGGACAGCATATTACTGAATGGCGGCATCCAGCCGTATACTGTCAGGAATATCTGGCAGAGAAAAAATATTGGAAGTATCAGACACTGAAGGCCCAAGTAAAGGTTCCAGTGGGTTCCAGCCTGCGGGCTGTGGTGGAGGTATCCGATGATGAAACCTCTATTAAAGGCCGCTTGGAGATAGTGCTTCGGGACGGTGAAAATGTGATAGATTTGACCATATTGCCTCAAGCCCAGTTCCTGCGCATCACTACGGACTTTAGTGCGGCAGTTGGTTCCAAGGGAGTATTTGCTCCGGTGGTGGAATCCTATGAGGTAGCAACAACTAACGGAGTGGATGAATCGACGATGGTTTGGTCAACTCGTCCGTCCTGGGAAAAGGGGCGTATGCTGGGGGCTATTGGTTTTGAATCGCCAGATCGTTTAAGGGAGTTTCCGGAGTATACCGATGTTATCCATGGATAAAAACTAAACAGTGCTTATAGAGATAAAAAATCGCAAAAGATAGTATGAAATGTAATACGGAAAAAATCGGACTGGCTGGCACAGTCCGATTTTTTGTTTAAAGTGACAACTTTTTGCTAAAATTCTTATTTGATTACCTTAATTGACAGAATATTTTCTACAATATCTTGCGATAAATAAGGGGGCAAAGATATGAATAATTGCTTTTTGATACAAATATCGTTGCAAAATATGAGCAAAACATATACAATATGAATAGAAAATTAAAAGGGGTGATTGGATGAAGCAGATTACCCGGTGGGCGTCAATAATATTGGCAATGCTGGTTTTGTTGAGCTGTGGTCTGGTAATGGCGGCCGAACCGGAAGTAGGAGTACAGGTTTTAAAGTTTGACCGCATTGCGGGAACGGACAAAATGCCCAATGAATATCGGGCAGCCTCCAAAGGGAAGTTCAAACGGGCCCAAAATGATATTTATCCCACCCAGGAGGGGCTAAAGGATTTACGGATTTCTGGCAGCAGTTATTTTGCCAAGAATGAATTCAAAGCCTTGCTGCAAAAGATTCCGGCAGAAGTGGAAAATATTGTGGTTTTGGACCTGCGCAACGAGTCCCACGGCTACATCAATGACCATGCTGTAAGCTGGTACAGCCGCTACAAGACCTTTAATAAAGGGTTGACAGCTGAGCAGGTGAATGAACGGGAACATAATTTGCTTAAGGAAGCCCAAAAGGCTGGAACCGTTAATATTGCCATACAAGCCAAGGATAAAGGCGTGGTATTTACCGCTCCTATCAAGGTGGAGTCAGTAATGACGGAACAGGAATTCGTGGAGTCCATGGGGGTAAAGTATTTCCGGATTCCGATTATGGATTATTCTGCACCCACCAGGGCAAATATTGACCGCTTTGTGGAGTTCTACAAGAGCTTGCCGGCCAATGCCTGGATTCATGCTCACTGCGAAGCTGGGGTAGGACGGACAACCATCAGCCTTAGTATGGTGGATATGATTCATAATGCATGTAAGCTCAGTTATGATGAGATCATGACCCGTCAGGTGCTGATGGGTGGTCAGGATGTTCGCAAATCAGCGGAAAAGGCCACTGACCCATATAAAAAGGCCAATTATCCTAAACGGGCCGAATTTACCCGGCGTTTTTATGATTATGCCAAGGCACATCCTCAGTTGGATATCAGCTGGAGCCAGTGGTGTGACCAGCAGGGTTACACCGACTAAGTAGTAATGCATATAACGCGGCCGTGTTCTTGGAGGGAATACGAGGTTTCGCGAATATGATAGATTTCCCTGTGGGGACTAAATGAACTTATTTTTCTACTAGATTATGCAATCTAAAATGAGGGGGAGAAAAATGAAAGTATTGAAGGGTAACAAAAAGTTATTGGCTTGCCTGGTGGCAGCCGGCCTTACTGCCAGTGTAGTAGGTGGCTCGCCAGTTGAAGCAAAATCTTCCGATGCATCTGCTGCCACTCTGGAGGAACAGATGACGCAGTTGCAGGCGCGGATGGCTGAGCTGGAGGAGCAGCTGAAAGCTGTTAAAGCCAGTGAGAAGGCTACTAAGGAGCAGCTGAAGAAAAAGGACAAGAGCAAGAGTAAAATCGTCTGGACTGGTAGCATCAAGTCCGGTATCGAAATGGAAACCAACAAGGAGAACAAGCTGAAGTCTGAGTTCCGCCTCTATGGTGATGCCAATATGGGGGAAGGTTGGTCCGCCAACATCGGTATTAAGATCAAGTCCACCACGGAAATGTCCTTTGGTGGTAATGATGGTAGCTATAAAGATGGCTATGAGAAAAATAAGATTTTGTTGAATGCGGCCAATGTTAAGAAGGAATTTGGTAAGTTCGGCAAGGAGGCCAACACCGGTGCCATTACCATTGGTACCATGAAGGCTAAGGTCGGTGAAGGATTGTGGTTGTCCAAGGGTGGTACCAATCAGTTCTTAGGTGAGTATTATATCACCAAAAACGATTTGTTCCGGGTTTCCTACGGATATGATGCCCATGATTACCTTTGTAATGAATATGATGGGCGGGTTAAGTGGAAATATAAGGATGGAAAATATAAGCAGGATGATCCAAGCGGTCCAAGCCACACTCGTTTGTTGTATTTCTTTGATTATAAGCATATTTTTGCCAAGAAGAGCGATAAACGTATTGTAGACCAGTATGCCGGTCTCTACTTTGGTAAACAACAGCCAGAAAGATATTTCGGTATTTATGGCCGTACTCCTATTGTGGGCAAGCTGTGGGCATCCGGTGAATATATTACCAACAATAATACTGACCGTTTCTATGAGGATGATATGGCAGCCAAGCAAATGTTTAACTATGGCTATGATTACATTGGTTCAAAAAATAATACCAAGGGTTATGTATTTGAACTGCATTATGGTAATGCCAAGAAGACTGGTGATTGGGAGGTTGCTTTGAGCTGGCTCAAGGCGGACCAGAACTTGTTCATGAATGAGAAGTACACTGCCTTTGATGATTATCTTGATCAGGTGGGGTACAAGGGCTTTGGCGCCGAACTCAGCTATCAGCTCAGCAAGGCATCCAAGCTGTCCTTTATCCGGTATTGGGGTCATACTGTATCCGATCCAGAC